>DATCBR010000274.1:0-10099 GCA_036511765.1 Acidobacteriaceae bacterium
ACGCGGTGGCTTACTCGCGCAAGGTGGGCTACAACTCGGTGCAGGCGGCGACCAACGGCATTGAGTTTGCGAAGTCCAAGGAGTTCTGCAAGGCCGCGGCTGAGGCCGGGCTGCGCTATGCGTACCTGCAGTTCGACGGCATCGGCAACGCGGCGAACTCGCACCGCAAGGTGGGCAACGCGTTCGACGTGAAGCTGCAGGCGATCCACAACCTGCACGAGGCCGGTGTGGACATCGTCCCCGTCACCACCATCATCAACGGCATCAACAATGAGCAGGTCGGCAACATTATCCAGTTCGCGCTGGACAACCCAAAGAAGATCAACTTCCTCAGCTTCCAGCCGGTATCGTTCACGGGCCGCGATGAAGCGGTGAGCGACGAGCGCCGCACGGCGCAGCGCTACACGCTCTCACACATGGCGCACGACGTGAAGAGCCAGACCGGCCTGGGCGAGCCGACGCGCGACTGGTTCCCCATCAGCTTTATGTCCACCTTCTCGGACTGGGCCGACCTGGTGCATGGCCCGGACCGCGACTGGGGCCAGCTCTCCTGCGGCTGCCACCCGAACTGCGGCATCGGCATGGCGCTGATGATCGACAAGGAGACCAAGGAGGCTGTGCCGGTGACTGCCTTCCTGAACGCCGACCGGTTGGCGAAGGACGTCGCGCGCATCAACGATGCGGCGCGCGGCAAGATCAGCTCCATCATCGGCGTGTCGCTGGCGCTGCTGAGGAACTACAAGCCGAGCGAGGCCCCGACGCACTTCAAGATCGTGGACCTGCTACAGAAGTTCGACAAGTGCTTCGGCGCGACCGGCAAGGACTACGGCAAGGTGACGGGCGACCGCACCATGGAAGACATCAAGAAGCGCCGCGCCGACCGCTGGAACTTCCTGTTCATCGCGGGCATGTGGTTCCAGGACCTGTTCAACTACGACTTCCGCCGCACGGAGCAGTGCATCATTCCGTACGCGACGCAGGAGGGTGAGATCAGCTTCTGCGCGTACAACACGGGCGTGGGCTGGCGCAACATCATCGAGAAGATGCACATGACGGCCACGCTGACCAAGTGGTACGACGAGCATGGGCGGCATGAGATCTTCGCGGGCGGCAAGAAGGTGGGCCTGGAGATGCAGGACAAGTACGACCTTGTCCTGAACGAGGCGCACGTAAACTCGGCGGCGAACGACACGTTTGAGAAGTCGGGCATTGCGAAGAATGCGCGCGAGGAGAAGATCCGCGCACGCGACGCAAAGATCAAGCAGGACGCCGAGAACGCGAAGATGGCGAAGCTCTACCGCAAAGAGATCCTGCAGGAGCCGGACATGCCCGCAGGCTTTGTTGCCATCGGCGAGATCGGTTCAGCTTCCGGGGGCATCGGCGCAGCGCCGGCCATCAAGCCCGCTGCTCCGAAGCAGGTGGAAGAGACCGTGGCAGGAGACTGAGCGTTTTCCAGAACCGAAAAGCCTCCTCAATTCGGGGAGGCTTTTCCTTTGCCATTTATTCGCTACGGCGCTATAAAGGTCTTTATGCCATCCTTCTACGAGTTTTTCGCTGGCGGTGGAATGGCCCGAACCGGCTTGGGACGAGCATGGAAATGCGAGTTCGCAAACGATATTTCGCCGATGAAGGCAGCGGCATACCTGCGAAATTTTGGGAACTCAGACCGCATCTTTGCTCGTTGTGACATTAATGATCTCGATGCAGAGAATCTCCCCAGCAGAGCTGACCTCATTTGGGCTTCGTTTCCGTGTCAAGACCTGTCACTCGCAGGAGCGGGGAAGGGCTTAAGCGGTTCTAGAAGTGGCCTCATCTGGAGTCTTTTGGAAATTACCAGGAAGCTCAAACAGCAGGGGCGTGGACCTAAGGCGATTGTCCTTGAGAATGTTGTTGGACTTTTAAATTCAAAGAACGGGCAAGATTTTTACGACATTCTCGGGGGAACTTCGCAGGGATGGGTTTTTGCAAGGTGCTGATGCCGCCATCCTTCTACAAGAAGCTTAAGGGCACGGATTCATCCGTGCCGTAAAGGCGGTCTTTGCAGTACGGCTTTAGCCGCTGGGGTACGCTCTTCGGCTTAGCGAACACATCCCAGTTTCCTTTGAATGGATCGGGACGGAGCAGATGAATGACTGTTCGCAGCCGCTCCGACAACGGGGAAATATCGACCAGAGAGAAGCTGATCCTCGCCGGTCTGTACCTTTCAAAATACGATGAAGCTGGCCTGATAAGACTTGGTTTTGACGGCTTCCAGGAAGCGTTCAATGTCATCGGATTCGCCTTGGGATCGAAACCCGCTTCTATCAAGAACTATCGCGACGAATTCGATCCTTTGTTTCCGAACCGACGGATGGGATGGCGCAAGCGCAAGACCCGTGATTACTGTCTCGCAGTACTTGAGCATTACAAGGGGCTCGATTTCGAAACCTTTACTGGTCTCGTGAGATCGTTCTTTGGCTATGACGAGAACTTGGAAAGCCGGACAATATCTCCAAAGCAGCAGCCAGATGGAGAGTCTTCTTTCGCGCAACGGCTCATCACTGGCCTTGCAGCGGAACGTTACTTTGAGTCAGTTCACGCTGAAGTGCCGGAGTTCAATGGCTACGTGATGGAGAACACAACTCGCTTCGGTTGTGGGTACGACTTCCGGCTGCGTAGCGAGCCAAACGACGAAGACTTCTTGGCCGTGGAGGTCAAAGGTCTCAAGGAACAACGCGGAAGCATAGCGATGACTCCCAAGGAGTACGATGTCGCGTCGGCGCTAACGGATCGGTTCTTCCTTTTTGTCGTTCGAAACTTTCGGGAGTCGCCATCACACGAGGTGTTTAGAAATCCAGTGGCCGGAAACTTGCAGTTCAGGAAAATCGAGAGAGTCACCGTTCAGATCTCGTGGCATACAAGCGTTTAGACAGCTGGGCGGTGCAGGCAGGATTGAGGGGAGCAACGTATGAGCGCGCAGCAAATCGTAAAAGAGTTTCTGGGAGACGTTCGCGAGTTCAACAAAGCCATGGATGGCCCGTCGGGAGACGCAGAAGCCGATGCAGCTTGCGCGATGAGAGACACAGCGATCGCGATGGCCCAAGTGCTGGGCATGCAGGACCCCGAGATAGCCAGCTTGCTCGCAGCTTTTGATTCTGAGGAACCAGAAGACCTTGTTGCTGACGAGGAGTGATCGTTTAAACGAGAAGCCCGAGCTGCTCGCACAGCGATGGATAACGTCTCGAAGGATGTTCGTTCGAGAACGATGTCTAAGGTCAAGTCGTCGTCGAATCTCAGTACGGAGAAAGCCGTAGCAGTCCTTCTTCGATCAGCGGGCCTCACGGGATATCGTAAGCAATGGCCGATAAGGGGCAGGCCGGATTTCGCGTGGCCGGGGCGAAAGATAGCAGTCTTTGTAGACGGCTGTTTCTGGCACGGATGCGCTTGCTGCTGCAGAATTCCGAATACCAATCGGCAGTATTGGCTCGACAAAATCGAGCGAAATCGAGCGAGGGACAAAGAGACGACGACATTCCTACGTTCAGAGGGCTGGAGCGTTCTAAGAATTCCTGAATGTCAGATCTGTAAAGGTAGGTTCATCGACAAGCTTATCTATCTGCATCGTCTCCGGGCCTAACCGAAGGGGCCCGCTGAGTTTCTCAAAACTCTACCAACTCCACGCCCAGCCGCTCGAAGTCTTTGCGGTTGAGTGTGGCGAGTGCCATGTCGTGCACCATGGCGGTTGCAGCGATCAAGGCATCCATCGGCTGCATCTGCCAGCCTTCGTGCCGCGATCTTACGATCATGCGTCCAGCGAGGTCGGCTGCGTGACGCTCAATGGGAACGATCCGTCCGTAGAAACGTTCCGGCAGGCTGTGCACCAGCCAGCGCTCCAGCTTTTCGCGCTTCTTTCCGGGATCGCTCTGCTCGATGCCAACGCGAATCTCCAGCAAAGTGGCGACGCTCAGGAAGAGATCGTCTTCTTCTTGTTCATCGAGCCACTGCAGGACGCGCTCGTTCGGCCGATCCTTTGTTGCCTGAGAGATGACGTCCGTGTCGAGGAGCGTTCTCAAAACTTCACAGGCCTCGGGCTGAGGCTGACTCGGCCAATCTTAATCCCGGAGCCGACCAGCGGAGAGTTGCGGAAAAATTCGGCCATGGTGCGTGCGTTCTTTGCCGGCTCGCGACGTTTGCGACCCGCCCACTCTTCCGGGGAGACCAGCACCCCGACCAGTTTGCCGTTGCGCGTGATCTGCTGCGCGCCCTGCTCGCGCGCCGTCTCGATGACTTCGCTGAACTTCGCCTTGGCCTCCGCGACCGCCCATGTTCCCATGCCAGCACCTCTGGATGACCATTATAGTCATTCTGACCAGAATGGTCATCTGCTAGCCTTCTGCCGACTCGCTTCCCGTTTTGCTGCTCTGCGTTATCCACGCAATCTCCGCGCGCAGCTCTGCAACCTCAGCCTCCAGCTTCGCGATGCGCCCCTCATGACCTCCTAACCTTAGTCCCATATCGACCCACAAATTTCGATTTGGGACCGCCTTCCTTAGCGGGCTGAAGGCACGCAGAGGCCGTCTTTGCCGGCCTCACCACTTGACACCCCGCATATAATTAAGGACAGGACGAGACAGAACCCACCAGCCTCAGGCTTGTGTCTCCGGGAACTCCAAGGAAGCCATAACTCCAGCGTTTTGAAGATCTTGCAAAATAACTACTTTGTTTTCATGATCTTGAAAAGTGACTGCCCGTAAGTCGTTTATTTGGAAGATCATGCAGAATCGATACCGGGGGGGGGTACACCATGCCAGAGCCAATTCCAGACCTGGATTCAGGCCGACTGCAGCCGATCCTCAATCCGCGCGACCGCCGCGCGCAACTCCGCAACCTCGCCCTCCAATTCGGAGACACGGCCAACAAGCTCAGAAGCCTGATCTACCGCGGAAGCACTCTGCGGGTTGGATCGCTCCGCTCCCAAATCGCGAGCCGTCACATCAACCGGCCCACCCAGCAGATGCGCGTAGCGGCTCTCGCGCGCGCCGGGCTGGCGCGGCAGGATCGCGACCAGCGGACGCATTGGTTGAGTAGACTGCGCGGTTGGAGCGGCGGTCGAGAGTTCAGAGCTGCTAGTCGATCTGTCAGTCGGCGCGACGGAAGATCCCGGTGCGGCGCCGAGCCGCGCGAGCGTGCTTTCGACGGCGTCGGTGCCGTCGAAGCTGTACATGCGGTCGGAGCGGGTGCGCAGCTCGCCGGGGGTCTGCGGGCCGCGCAGCAGCAGCAGGCAGAGCACAGCGGTCTCGTCGCGGCGCAGGTTGAAGACGGTGCGGGCGCGGTGCTCGAACTTGGCGACGCGGCTGTCGCGCGAGGTGTTGGCGAGGCCGAGGTCTTCCAGGCGGTGCAGCGCCTGCTGGACCTGCTCTTCGGTCAATGCCATCACGGGATCGCGGCTGGACTTCTGGTTGCACGCGTTGACGAGGGCGTTGAGCGAGAGCGGATAGTTCTCCGGCGTGACGATCTCTTTTTCAATGAGCGCGCCGAGCACGCGGGCCTGGACGGAATCAAGGGTCATACCTATAGGCTGCCACAGTGGATGAGGTTCAAGGGACAAGGCTCGGGGTTCAACGCTTCGCGGTTCGAGGGTGTTCAGCTCTTCTCGGCGAGCGCGGCGCGCATGGAGTTGGAGTCGTTCCAGGCGAGACGGAGGCTGTTGGAGACGGGGGGCGCGCCGAGCAGGCGGACGAAGGCGATGGTTGCGCCCAGCCAGATGGGCGCGTGGCCGCCGGTCCACAACTCGGCGAGCGAGCGGACGTGGCCGTCGACGGCGGGGTGGTAGACGCGCTGGTCCCAGCGGCGCGAGCCCTCGGGGAAGTCCGGGTAGTTGCGCACGGCGTCGAGCGTGCCGCGCAGGATGCGGTGCTTCCACGGCTCCTTATATTGCGGCATGAAGAGGACGTGGCTCGTGCGGTCGCGGCGGAGTTCGTAGACGAAGTGAGTGAAGCTGGCGGCGCGGGTGAGGTTGAGGTTGGCGTTGGGTTCGACGCCGTGGCGGTCGCCGCCGGAGATGAGGAGCTGGTTCCACTGCGCGGCGAGCCCAGTCACCTCGCGGTTCTCGTTCCAGTTGCGCAGGCCGTTGAGCTCGACGGCGTGGACGTGCTGGCCGTGCAGGGCGAGGAACTGATTGACGAGGACGTTGTGGCGGGGCTTGCCGATGCGGTAGAGGTCCCACAGGGGGTGGTTGAAGACGGTGAGGACGCCGGGCAGGGAGTCGAGCTCGGCGAGCAGGTCGCCGAGGAGGGTTGCCGGGCGGGCTTCAAGAGGCGTTGCGGTGAAGGCGGCGAAGCGGCGCATCCATTCCGCGCCGGTGGCGCTGGGCAGGTTGTGGATGCCGAGGTGGAAGCAGGTCTTGTTTGCCTGTGCCCCGAAGGGCACGGTCCATTCAACGGAGACGGGGACCTGGCGGGCGGAGGCGAGGGAGCGCAGCAGCAGCGGCGCCTGGATGTCGTCATGGTCCGTGATGGAGACCATGGCGGGAAGCTGGAGCGCGGTCTCGATCTGGGTGCGTTCGAGGTCGAAGGCGAGGCGCGGGGTAAGGGGCGGGGTCCAGTAGCTGCGGGCGTAGTCGGGGCGGATGCCGGAGCGTGCGACGGAGCGCTCTTCGGCCCAGCGCATGAGGGGCTGGATCCAAGGCCAGTCGTTGGAGAGTTCGGCGATGAAGTCGAGGGTCTCCTTGGACTGGTTGGTGTGGCTGTGCAGCGAGACGCCGGCGGCGAAGCCTTCGGCTGCTTTGGGTTCGCGCCAGATGTAGGAGACGGTCTGGTTCATGGTGGCCCTCACGCGCGGACGGATTTCTGTCGCGCGTCCACAAACGGTTGCAGTTCCAGTTTTGCGGGGGCAGATTGCGGGCGGGTTACTGCACCAAGAATTGTGCGAGAACGGGAACCTGCGGGGTTATGAGGCGCAAAAGACAATCGCCGACCGCGGATGAACTCGGGTGAGCGCGGATTTAAAGAGGAGAACTGAAATGCGAGGCCTCGAGTGCGCGGGTGAGTAACGAAAGAGGTTCGGATGTCCGATAGGTGTCATCATCCTGTTGCAGAGGGCGGGCTACGATCCCGGTATGAGCACGCGGCCGATCACCGATATGAAGGAGCCAGTGGGGACGGGAGTCGCCCGGTGGCACTGGCTGGCGGCGGGCTTCAACTGGAAGATGGCTGTGTGGAGCGCGGTGCTGCGCGGCGGGATGTTCTTCCTGACGAACCTGCGCGCGGGGCACCGTGCGGCGCTGCGGGCGACGCTGGTGGAGGCAGTGTATGCGCTGGTGTCGATGGGACTGCTGGGCGCGGCGACGGAGAGAATCAAAGACCTGCGGCCGGCGTGGCTGACGGCGGTGATGGTGTGGGCGGCGATGCCGGTGCTGACACTGATCGGCGAGTTCGAGGTGCATATGTGGTCCGGCACACCGCGCATGAAGACGAGCATGTTTGCGTCATTTGTGTTGTCGGCGATCGGGTCGGGCTTTACGTGGTTCGCGATGCAGCGCGGCGCGTTCCTGGTGGGTGAGCCGGGGATCGAGGACCCGTCGTTCATGGAAGATTTACGCGCGGTGCCGTTGCTGGTGTGGGATTTCGTGAGCGCGGGGCCGAGAGCGCTGATGGCGCGGTAAGACAAAGGCTTACCCGGATGCACACGGATCGAATGGATTTTCGCGGATAAGGCGAAAACTATGAAAAGCAGGTCCTTCGACTTCGGTCGCTGCGCGCCCTTAGCTCAAGATGACAGTGACTTCATCGCTAAGCGTCGGTCTAGCGCTCAGTGGTTGGGTGCCAGTTTCTGGCTGGCGGTCACGCGGGGGCGCTTGCCATTCTTTGTGTGGTGCGTACCGTTGGCGGCGGCAGCGGTGGCGTGGTTGCCGAGCAGCGAGGAGATCTCGCGGGCGGCCTTGCAGAGTTCGCGAGCGAAGAGAGGCACGCGGTCTGTGGTGATGCGGACGACAGGGCCGGAGATGCTGATGGCCGCGGCGACCTGTCCACCGCCGTCCAGGATGGCCGCTCCGAGACAGCGCACGCCGGCGACGGCCTCTTCATCATCGAGCGCGTAGCCGCGCTGGCGAATGACGGCGAGCTGCTTCTTGAGGCGGGCCACGCTGCTGATGGTGCGGGGGGCGATGTGCTCGAATTCGATGTTGGCGAAGAGCTCTTCCCGCCGCGCGGGATCGTCGATGGCGGCGACCATGGCCTTGCCCATCGAGGTGGAATAGAACGGCAGATGGGAGCCGACGCGCGTGACCAGACGGAAGGTGTGGTCGGTCTCGATCACGTCGATGTAGAGAATGTCGGAGCCGTCGAAGACGGCGAGGTTGATGGTCTCGCCGGTGAGCCTGCGAAGGCTTTCCATGACAGGGCGGGCGACTTTGGACAAGGTCGCCTGGAAGGCCACGCCTCCGCCGAGGCGCGCGAGTTTAGGGCCGACCATGTAGTTGCGGAGCGCGTCGCGAAAGAGGTAGCCCTCCGATTCCAAGTGAGAGAGGAAGCGGTGGGCGGTGCTCTTGTTGATGCCGGCTCCCGCGGCGATTTCTTTCAACTGCAGGCCGCCGGGCGCGGTGTCGAGCAGTTCCAGCACCGAGAGGACTTTTCCGATGACACCGACGGGAGCGGATTTGATCTTCTTGAGTGCCATAGATGAAGTTACCGCCTGGCCGTAGAACGAAATGCGGGGATTCTTCGCTTCGCTCAGAATGACAACAGTGAAAAATGTGCCTGTTTAGCCGACGGTATTCTCCAGCGTTCCAATGCCGTCGATGGAGATGCGGATGACATCGCCCTGCTGGAGGGTGAAGTCATCGCCGGGGACGATGCCGGTGCCGGTCATCAGGAGGGCGCCGTGAGGGAAGGAGAGTTCGCGATAGAGGTACTCGACCAGCTCTTTGGGGTCGCGCTTGAGCGAGGCGAGGGTGGTGGACTCTTCGAAGGCGGTCTTGCCGGCGCGCTGGATCTCGAGGCGGATGGCGGTTGTAGCTGGCAGCGGCTCCGGGGAGAAGAGGATGCAAGGACCGACGGCGCAACTGCCGTCGTACACCTTGGCCTGCGGGAGATAGAGCGGGTTCTCGCCCTCGATGTCGCGGGAACTCATGTCATTGCCGACGGTGTAGCCGACGATGGCGCCGGCGGAGTTGATGACGAGCGTGAGTTCAGGTTCGGGCACGGACCAGGTTGCGTCGCGGCGGATGCGGACGGGAGCTCCGGCGCCGAGGGCGCGGGAGCCGGTGGATTTAAAGAAGAGCTCGGGGCGCTGGGCCAGGTAGACGCGGTCGTAGAAGTCGCCGCCGCCGGCGTCCTTGGACTCCTCGATGCGCGCGTTGCGGCTGCGGTAGTAGGTGACGCCCGCGGCCCAAACCTCCTGGTTCTGGACGATGGGGAGCGGGCTGCCGCTGAGCGAGGAAGCGCTTTCACCGGTGAGCGCGCGAGAGAGCGTGTCGGGGAGCGTGGCACTGGAGAGCAATTCATCGAGACCGGTGGCTGCGAGTGGGAAGAAACGGCCATTCTGCTCGACAAATAAACCTTGGGTGGTGCGGTACAGCTTCATCCTGAGGTGCCTTTCTGGAGATCACAATGGTGATGTTGGAGAGATACGCGAGGAAGTCGCGCTCCGTTCGCCGCATTTCAGGTTATGAAACAGCGATGGAAAAGACAAGCGAGCAGGGAGAGATTGGCAGGGACATTTTTGTCCAGGAAGAGGATTTGGATAGCATCGGTCTCCGCACTTTACAAACGCAGAGCAGCATAGCTGAGGATGCGGAGGTTTGGCCAAGCAATGTTTTGACTGGTGGAAAAAGCATTTCATATTTCAAAACAGGGATGGCGGCCGTGCGTGCGGGCTGCGCGAAGAGGGGTCAACGCGCTACTATGTCATGCCTAGCGGAAGCCGGATCTTTTGCGTGCGGCTATTTGCGAAGGACCGGCCGGCGGCGGTGTGGCTAAAGAGGGATTTGGAGGAGGGACGAAGATGGACGCGAGCAGGATTGTGATGGCAGTTGGCATGCCGTTGTTTGTGGCGGGGGCGATGATGGCGCAGCCGCCTGCATCGAATGCGCCCAAGGATATTGCTCACCGGATTGGGCATT
>DATCBR010000275.1:0-5575 GCA_036511765.1 Acidobacteriaceae bacterium
CGCGTCTTCCTCTTCGGCACGGGCCTGATCGGAGCATCGGTTGGCCTTGCGTTGCGCGAGGCCGGCTTCGCAGGTGCCATCGTCGGCACGGGGCCGACGGAGGCGACGCTTGAGACGGCGCAGCGCATGGGCGCGATCGACCGCTGGACTGCGCGTGGAGATGTTGAGGCCGAAGCGGCGAAGGCTGATCTGGTCCTGCTGGCCGGGCCAGTGCTGGCGATTGAGGACTGGATGCAGCGGCTCGCGCCGGTGTTGAGCGAGCGCACGCTGGTGACGGACGTGGGCAGCACCAAGGCGCAGATTGCGGCTCTGGGCGCGAAGCTCTACAACCAGCCGGGCCGCGCGCGTTTTCTTCCGGGCCATCCGATGGCGGGCAAGGAGTCGGGCGGCGCGGCGCTGGCCGAGGCGTCGCTCTTCCGCGGAGCGATGTGGCTGTTCACGCCGCAGGCCGGTGTTACGTCGAGCGAGGTTGAGGCCGAGTGGCGCGACTGGGTGGCGAAGTTCGGCGCGCGGACGATGGACCTCGACCCGGTGCGGCATGATGAGCTGGTGGCGTGGGTGAGCCATCTGCCGCAGATGCTGTCTACTGCTCTTGCGGCGTTGTTAGAAGAGACCTTTGCCGACGATCATGCTCAGATCGCCGCCATCGGCGGTCGCGCGCTGCGTGAGACGACGCGCCTCGGCGCGAGCCCGTACAGCATGTGGCGGGACATTGCACTCACCAACTCGGAGCCGATTGCGGCGACTCTGCATGCGCTCGAACAGAAGCTGGCCCACATCCGCGAGAACCTGCGCACTCCGGAGCTGAAGGAAGAGTTTCGCCTGGCGAATGAGTTCCGGTCGCGGCGGGATCCGAGTTAGGTTCGCTGGAGAACAGGCCTTTGATGTCGAGCCGATCCCGGGTGCCCAAGTGCGAGGCACCCGGGGCACCCATACCTGTCATCATGCACCCGGGGCACCGACACCTGTCATCATGCCACCCGGGGCACCCACACCTGTCATCATGCACCCGTGGCGCCCGCAGCAGTAGCGGCGCGCCAGGCGTCCTCCCAGATCTCCTGCATCTCGGGTGAGAGGCAGAAGGTGGGGAAGGGGCCGAACTGGAGTCCGCAGGCCTCTTCGGCGACCACCGGTTGGCGTGAGTTGCTCTCGGCGCGCTTGACGGCTTGGAGCGCGAGCTGGATGCGATGGAAATAGTGGCCGGCGCGGTCGAGCGGGAGCGTACCGGCGGCGAGCGGCGAGAGAATGCGTTGGAGGGCGCGGTGAATCGCGGCGCGCGTGGTGAGCGGACCGAGGCGAACGGTGCGGCCCTGGTTACGCGCACGATGGCGGCGATGGTCCCGTGCAGCCTGGCGCGCATGCTGGCGGCAGAGGCGGGCGCCCCGTGTGGCGACGGCGCGGCAGGGCTGGCCGTCGGATTTGAGGGCAGTGCAGATGCGGACTGGCATGGCTCTCCTAAGGTACCCACCCCCCCGGGGGGGTATACCTATGTGCTTTGGTTTGAGGTGATTGCAGCAAAATGGTTCTTCTACCAAGAAAACGCGGAGGTTGCGGGCAAGTGTTTGAAACTAAAGCTCGCAGAAGATGAAAAGCCCCGGGCGCAATGGCGCTCCGAGGCTTCCTGTGATCTTTCTTCTCTACTTCTATTGTACGACGGCGGAGGAAACTGTTATGCCAACTCTATCGTTAGCGTTATGAATGAGTTGAGCTGTTTCGGGGCTTGACATGCGCATTCTGGGCTCTACGCGCATGTTTGCGACGGAATCGGCAGGACGGACCACAGACCCGCGCGGCGAAAGTTCATATGAGACGGTAGGATCACTGGAATGGCCGTGAGGGAGAGTTCAGCGGTGAGCGTGACACTTGGCGATGTGGTGGCGGCGCGAGAGCGGCTGCGCGGGGCGATCTACGAGTCGCCGTGCCCGCATTCGGTGATGCTGAGCGAGCTGACAGGGCAGCAGGTGTTCCTGAAGCTCGAGAACCTGCAGATGACGGGCAGCTTCAAAGAGCGGGGCGCGCTGAACCGCATTGCGCAACTGACCGCGGAGCAGGCGGCACGGGGCGTGATTGCGGCGAGCGCGGGGAACCATGCGCAGGGCGTTGCGTATCACGCAGCGAAACGGGGGATCCGATCTCTCATCGTCATGCCACTGGCGACGCCGCTGGTGAAGGTGACGGCGACGCGCGGTTTTGGGGCAGAGGTGGTGCTGCACGGCGCGAACTACGACGAGGCCTTCGCCGAGGCGATGCGGCTGTGCGCGGAGCAGGAGCTGACGTTCATTCATCCGTTCGACGATGCCGCTGTGATGGCGGGACAGGGAACGATCGGGCTGGAGCTGCTGGAGCAGGTGCCTGACCTGGAGGCGGTTGTCATCCCGGTCGGCGGCGGAGGCCTGATCGCCGGCGTGGCCTGCGCCGTGAAGGAGCAGCGGGCCAGAGAGAAGGGGCCGGAGGTGCGCATCATCGGCGTGCAGACGGAGCGCATTCCGTCGATGGCGGCAGCGATGAAGGCGCAGCATCCGGTAACGCTGGAGCCGGCGACGACCATCGCCGATGGCATCGCTGTGCGCCGTGCCGGTGATCTCACATTGCCTTTAGTCGAGCGCTATGTCGACGAGATGGTGACGGTGGATGAGGATGAGATCGCGGCAGCGATTCTGATGCTGCTGGAGCGGGAGAAGACGCTGGCCGAAGGTGCGGGGGCTGCTCCGCTGGCCGCGCTGTTGCAGCGGCGCACGAGTTTGAGAAGTGCGCCTGCGGGCCTGAAGGGCGCGCGGGTGGCTGTGCTGGTGGGTGGAGGAAACATCGATGTCACACTGCTCTCCCGCATTATTGAGCGTGGTCTGGTGCAGGACGGGCGGCTGATCCGGCTGCGCATCTACCTGCTGGACCGGCCCGGCGCGCTGCACGAGCTGACGCGGCTGCTCGCGGAGCATCGCGCGAACATTGTAGACACGCTGCACAACCGCGCGTATTACGGCGTGAACCTGGGCGATACGGCGATCGACATTACGCTGGAGACACGCGGCCGCGAGCATGTGGAGGAGATCCTGACCGCGCTGACCATGGAGGGCTATCGGCACACGCGGGTGGTGTGAAGAGGTCCTTCAGCGAGTTGGTAGAGAAGCGGATTCCTTCGCATCCGACGCGATGCGTCGAACGCTGCGGAGTGACAAGGACAAATGCGGGTGGTGTGAAGAGAAGGTGCGAGGTTCACGGTTCGAGGTTCGCGGAGCAGATTTGGTGGAGCAGATCAGGAGGCGAGGGATTGGGTCTCCACGATGGCGGAGCGCACGGCGACCTCTGCCAGCAGCTCCGCGGCGCGGGCCAGTTCCAGTGCGCGGCTGAAGAGTTCCCCGGTGTAGGCTTCATTGGCCATTTGCAATGTGCGGGCGCAGACCTCGGGGACGACGCCATGACGAGGGGAGTTTGGATCCAGACGGAAGAGATCGGCGCGTTGCACCAGAGCATCGAACTCGACGCGGAGCGCATTGCGAAGTTCGTCAGACATGCGTATTCCGGAGGCGTATCCATGGGGCGCCTGCACGGCGAAGCTGATGTGCTCGGCGGCGCAGAGCAGGTCGGCTGCCTCGCGGTAGCGTCCGGCATTCAACTCAGTCAGCGCCTGTGCCGCCAGCGTAGAGACATCGCAGAAGGCAGGGCCGTAGAGCGCGCCTTCCAGTATGTCGATGCGCGCGAGGTGTTCATAGGCGCGGCGCAGGTCATCGAAGGAACGGCGGCGGGTGATCTTCATGGGAGGTGCGGTCCCTTCTGCCGAGGGCATAACTCTGCTTACAAGCTGAACGATAGCCTGCCAGTTGGATGTGTGGAGAAGCGCCGTTAGTTGCGTGCAGCAGAGATCAATTGTTCCGTTTTGGGTCAGGACGAGCTGGGCGGAGGTCTCGCGCCACTGCTTTCTACCGCTACTGGCCAGCGCGCAGGGCCTTGCCCAGATTGCCGCCATGCGAGGCGAGACGCGCTTCAGCCGCGGCACGCGAGAGCGAAAGCTTCTGCATCGCGATGGCCGTCTTGACGTTGCCGGCCTCGATCAGCAGGCGCGTGGCCGCTGGGCGGTCGCAGCCGGTGAGCGTCATGATGATGCGCTGGGCGCGGTCGATCAGCTTCTCGTTGCTGGGAGTGACGTTCACCATCAGGTTGCCGTAGACATGACCAGCGCGCACCATCACGCCGGTAGAGATCATGTTCAGAACCATCTTGGTGGCGGTGCCGGCCTTCATGCGCGTGGAGCCGGTGATGGACTCCGGGCCGGTGACGGGTTCGATCATCAGGTCGGTGATCTTGGAGATAGGCGAGTTGGCGACGCACGCCAGGCCGATTCTGAGTGCCTTGACCGAGCGTGCATGCAGCAGCGCGCCCAGTACGTAGGGCGTGCGTCCGCTGGCGGCGATACCGACCAGCACATCGGCCGTAGGGGCCGATGGATCGGCGGTGTTCTGTGCGCCGAAGCCGGCGGCGATGAGGTCCTTCTCGCCCTGCTCCTGCGAATCTTCGGTGCTTTCGGACGAATTGCGCAGGGCGCGGTCGCCTCCGGCGATGATGCCCTGCACCAGCGTGGGAGGAACTGAGAATGTCGGCG
Organism: Acidobacteriaceae bacterium; assembly: GCA_036511765.1. Classification (GTDB taxonomy): domain Bacteria; phylum Acidobacteriota; class Terriglobia; order Terriglobales; family Acidobacteriaceae; genus Edaphobacter. Next base: position 4,598 of record DATCBR010000275.1, read on the forward strand.
GACACTCGGAGGCGTCGAGCACGCCCAGGCGTCCGCTGGTGCCTGCGCCGATGTAGAACAGTCGCCCGCCCTGGGTGAGGCGTTCCGCGATGGCATCGACCGCGCGAGCGATGACGGGGAGCTGCGTGGCCACGGCGGCGGCGACACCGGCGTCTTCGCGGTTGAAGACGGTGAGCATCTCCAAGGTGGAGAGCTCATCGATCTTCTCTGTATTGGGATTGCGTTCTTCGGTAGTCAGGGTGGCGAGCGGTTCCATGTCAAAAGCTAGTCTAGTGCGTCGGCGCGATAGCGTGCGCGAACGAAGGTGCCATTCCCAGCGTGGTTCAAGGTACATGGTTCGAGGTTCGAGAGCAAAAAAGCAACCCACCCTTCGCTAGACACCCCAGCGAGCAAAAGACCGCTCGCCGGGGACCCCGTTGCGCGAAGGATGGGCCACCCGTATGTCTCTTGCTATTTGCCTACGACGATGATGGAGAACGAGCCGGGGACCAAGGGGCCGCGACGGCGGAAGCCGCCACCTGGACCTCCTGGACCACCGGGGCCGGCAGGCGCGGGGGCTGCTCCCGCGGGAGGAGTTGGGGGCGCCGGGGGCGCTCCGTACTCGGCGGCCATCAGGTAGAGGTGACCGGTCTTGGGGTCCAGCGTGATGGTCTTGGCGCCGGCTGGCGTCTTCACAGTCTGCTCCACGGCGAAGCTGGTGGGGGAGTTCTCCTTGATGACGGTGAGCGTGCCATCGCCCTGCGAGCTGAAGGCCTCCATCGTCGCCGGGTTGAAGGTCGCGCCGTCACAGCCCACGCCGATAGGCAGGTCAGTAATGATGTGGCCGTCGGCGGCGGAGAGGATGATCATGTTGTTTTTCTCGCGGCAGGCGGCGAAGAGGATGCCGTTCTTGGTGTCCATGGCCAGGCCGGCGCAGCCGCCACCCTTGGAGGAGAGGTCGTACTTGCCGATCATCTTCATGCCGGCGGTGTCGACGAC
>DATCBR010000276.1:0-10497 GCA_036511765.1 Acidobacteriaceae bacterium
CTCCCCCGCCAGTTTTCGATCCACAGGAACCGCACCCGATGAAGAACGTCACCGCCAAAAAACCGCGCACCCTGGCCGGAGCACCTGCCGCCGACGCCGAACGTGCCAAAGCACTCATCCAGTATGGGACGGCCCTCCGCCTCCTGCAGGACGGCAAGTACGACAAGGCCCACACCGCCTTCAACCAGATGCTCGCTACCGCGCCGTCCGAACTCGCCGATCGCATCCGCATGTATATCGCCGCCTGCGTGCAACAGCAGGCCGCCAAGGCAAATCCCGGCTCCAAGTTCTCCTCGCCTGAGGAGCGCTACGACTACGCTGTCTCTCTGCTCAACGAAGGCAACTACGACGACGCCCGTGGCGAACTCAAACAGATCATCTCCGCCCACTCCAAAGCCGACTACGCCTTCTACGGCCTCGCCGTCCTCGCCAGCATGACCGGCGACTCGCACACCTGCCTCGAACAACTCACCGAAGCCATCCGCCTCAATCCGCGTAACCGCATCCAGGCCCGCGCCGACTCCGACTTCCAGGACATGGCCGACGACCCCCGCTTCACCGAGCTCCTCTACCCCGAAATCTAGGGCAGTGGATCGTCCTGCTGCGCTTGCGGGGTCCACAGCAACGTTGGCTTCATGCAGTTCGGGCCGCGGACTTCTTCGACCGCGCTCGCGCCTTTTCGCGCAACTTGGACATCTCCACCGGGACCGCCCGCCCGCTGGCTTTTCCTTCATGCCAACTTTCGCGCAACTGCCTGAGCTCTTCCCCACGGGCCTCCTTCTTCCACCGCCAGTCGCGCAAGGCCTCCCGCACAGCTTCGCTGGTCGTCGCGTATTCCCCACCTTTGACAACGGTTCGCAGGAACTCCACTTGTTCGCCTGTCAACGCCACACTCACCTTGTGAATATCCGGCATGCCTGCCTCCAGTAGTAAATCTTACTACCATCTCCGTCCAAACAATGCCAATTCCTGCTGCCCGATAAGACTTGTCTAGGACAGCCGCATCCGCCCGCCATTTACACTGGCCTCTAAGCCCGTGTCCTCATCCTCTCAGTCCGAGCTCCCCACCCTCCGCACCCTTCGCGTTGTAGCCATCGGGGGAGGCACCGGCCTTTCCACCCTGCTCCGCGGCCTCAAGCGCTACGTGCCCACGCCCACCGGCTCACGCCGCGCCTCGGACCTAAGAGCGCCAGGCCAGACCGCTCGTGCCCTCGCCGGCATCGCAGCCCCCGAAGCCCGCCGCGCCGGCCGCGGTGTCGATCCCTTCTTCTCCTCCCATCCCTGCCTCATCCGCGACCTCGACGCCATCGTCACCGTCACCGACGACGGCGGCTCCTCCGGCCGCCTCCGCGAAGACCTCAACATGCTCCCGCCCGGCGACGTCCGCAACTGCATGGTCGCCCTCTCCGAGGACGAGGCCCTCCTCGCCCGACTCTTCCAGTACCGCTTCGACCAGGGCGACCTCGAAGGCCATTCCTTCGGCAACCTCTTCCTCGCCGCGCTCTCCGGCATCACCGGAGACTTCGCCCAGGCTGTGCAGGTCTCCTCGCAGATCCTCGCCACACGCGGCCGCATCTTTCCCGCCACCAACTCCAACGTCACCCTCGCCGCGCAGATGGACGAAGGCTCCATCGTCCTCGGCGAGACCGCCATCACCGCCAGCCCCCACGGCATCGTCGAGCTCCGCCTCGAGCCGGCTGACGCCAAGCCGCTTCCCGCCGCGCTCGACGCCATCGCCAGCGCCGACCTCATCACCCTCGGCCCCGGTTCTCTCTACACCTCGCTCATCACCAACCTGCTCGTCCGCGGCATCCCGGAGGCCATCGCCGCCTCCAGCGCCGTCCGCGTTTACGTCGGCAACCTAATGACCCAGGCCAATGAGTCCCTCGGCCTCACCCACTCCCAGCACATCGAAAGAATCATGCAGCACTGCACGGTGGACTGCGTCACCCGCACTCGCGCCGCTTCCCTGCCCAGGCTCTTCGACTACGCGCTCATCAACACCGCGCCCATCTCGCCCGCGCTGCTCGACCGCTACGCGCGAGAGGGCCAGGCCCCCATCGAAGCCGACCTCGACCGTATCCGCGCCCTCGGCGTCGAACCCATCACCGGCAACTTCGTCCATGAGGGCGACGTTCTGCGCCACGACTGCGACCGCGTCGCCGAAGCGCTCCTGCAGCTCGCCTCAGTCCGCTCGCCGTTCGCCAACGCACACTTCTAGCGAGCAGACAACCGCCTGTAATTGGGCCGGATGAATACCATCCCCGCAGTCCCCCACGCCCCTGCCTTCATTCCGTAGCGCACTTCGCTCCAGAATCCCCGTATGCTCCAGGCTGTCAGCTTAAAGCTGTCCAGCTTACAGCTCGAGACTCACTGCGCCTCGAGACAACCACCGATGTTCCGTGACCCCGACCGGGCGTCATCCGTAGGCGCCCCCCTTTTGTCTTCTGGTTTGTCATCCGCAGCGGAATCTGCTTTTCCCGCGCTTTGCCTGAGCGCGTCCTACCGCGCTGCCGGCTCCGCCGCTACCTCGTCCTTCAGCGCTCCCAAGTTTTGGCCATCTCCATCCGTGCTCAGCCCCAGGTACCACGGGATGTTCACCACCACGATCCGCTGCTTGCCCTTCACCAGCAGCGCCAGCTTCAGGAACTGCACCCGCTGGTTGTGCAGGAAGTACTCCCACCAGCGGCGCACCACCAGCTCCGGCAGGATCACAGCAATCTTCACATGCGGATACCGCTCCTCCAGCTGCAGCACCACATCGATCAGCGGAGAGATGATCGTCCGATAGCTGCTCTTCACCGTGATCAGCTCCGGCTCCGGCAGCCCAGCCGCGCGCAGTGGCGTAATCACCATGTCCTGCCACATCCGGTCCACCGCGTCCGCGTCCTCGTCATCCGAGTCCACGTGTACCACCTTCACCGTCGGGCTCAGCGTCATGCCAAAGCGCAGCGCCTTCTCCGCGATCTTGTTCCAGCGCGCCATCGGGATCACCACGATCGGCGCCTCCAGATTGCTCGTATGCAGCGGACACGGCTCGTCCACCTCGACCGCCACACTCTGGTAGTGCCGCTTGATCGCCAGCATCATGCCGATTAGCAGCGGCACCAGCAGCGCTGTAATCCACGCGCCCGAGGCAAACTTCGCCACCAGCACCACCACCAGCGTAATACCCGTCGCCACCGCTCCCAGCCCGTTCAGGAACATCTTGATCCCGCGGTGCGTAGCGTCCTTGTGCTTCATCCAGTGCCGCACCATGCCTGCTTGGCTCAGCGTGAACGCCAGAAACGCGCCGATGGCATACAGCGGAATCAGCCGGTCCGTCACGCCGTCAAACACAATCAGCAAGAGCGCCGTCAGCCCCGCCAGCACGTAGATTCCATAGTTCAGCAGCAGCCGCCGCCCGCGCACCAGAAACACGTGCGGGAAATAATCGCGCGCGGCGATGGCCCGTGCCAGCCGCGGAAAGCCCGCAAACGCCGTATTCGCGCTGAACGACAATGCCGCCAGCACGCTGCCCATCGTCAGGAAGTAAAACCAGCCCCGTCCAAAGACCGCCGCTACCTCGATCGAGAGCACGCTCTGATAGTCGCCCGCCGTGGGCTCCATCGCGGCCACGTTGTACACCTTCGCCACATACGACAGCCCGATCAGCAGCACCGCCAGCGTGGCGATAATCACCGTCAGCGCGCGGTTGGCGTTCACCGCCCGCGGCTCCTTGAATGCCGTCACTCCGTTCGACACCGCCTCCACGCCCGTCATCGCCGCGCATCCGCTGGCAAACGCCTTCATCAGCACCCACAGGGTAAGGAACTGCATCGTTGCAGGGATCGGCGGAGGCGGCGCCGACACCGGCGTCGGATGTCCTCCCGAGACATGCGCGTGCCACGCGCCGATCACAACCGTCGCCAACAGCGTGCCGACAAACAACAGCGTCGGCAGCATAAACGCAACGCCCGACTCCTTCACCCCGCGCATGTTAATCAGCACGATGATCCCAAGCACCAGCAGGCACAGGCTCAATTGGTGCGGATGCAACGCCGGAACCGCGCTCACCACCGCCGTAATACCGGCCGAAACGCCTACCGCGGCCGTCAGCGTGTAGTCGATCATCAGAGCAGCCGCGGCAAACAGCCCCGCCATGTCGCCCAGGTTCTCCGTCGCCACCGTATACGAGCCGCCGCCATTCGGGTACGCCGTGATCGTCTGCCGGTAGCTGAAAAACAGAATCACAAAAAGGGCAAGAATCGCGGAAAAGATCGGCAGCAGATACTGCTGCATTCCCGCCAGCCCCAGCGGGATCAGCAGCGTCATGGCAAGTTCCGGCCCATACGCCGCGCTTGTTAAATTATCCAGCCCGAAGATCGGGATTCCGGCTACTGCGCCGATCCGATGATCCGCCTCTGCGCTCGTCTCGAGCGGCCGTCCAAATATAAGATTCGAAAGATTCATGTCCTGCCATCTGCGGAAGAGATCACCGGAACAATTTCATCCGGAACGCCTCTATAGTTCTCTCCCGTAACTCATTAAATTTCCATAAAGATTCCATAAAGTAACAATGTCAAAACGCCGCTCGATCCATCGTACTGCCTGATGCTTCTCTTGCCACCACAAGCGGCATCAGATTTGCTGTGCGTCTTAGAGCAAACCCCGCAGGTCGTGCTGCATCATAGGGTTTGACAGCCGATATTTAGCCGGGTCTGTAATTGCCGAACGGCGCACCTGAAAAGTGCGGTGCAAGAGTATGTATTCGCCAGCACGTCTCGCCCCGGAGGGCGACCCCACCTTGGCAGCCGTTCTTCAATTCAACTCCGATCCACTTGAGTCTCATGGCTCGCCGGTAACGCCAATTGAAGCGCGTCTGCAGTTGGCTGCCATCGTCGATTCCTCCGAAGACGCCATCATCAGCAAAGGCCTCAACGGCATCATCACCAGTTGGAACGCTGCAGCCATGCGCCTCTTCGGGTATACGGCGGCAGAGGTCATCGGCCAATCCATTCTTCTCCTCATTCCGCCTGAACTTCACCACGAAGAGCCCGAGATCCTGCGCAAAATGCGCGCCGGGGAGCGCATTGAGCACTTCGAGACCCGCCGCCGCCGCAAAGATGGCCACCTCGTCGAAATCTCTCTCACCATCTCCCCCATCCGCGATACCTCCGGAAAGGTGATCGGCATCTCCAAGATCGCCCGCGACATCACCGACCGCAGACAGACCGAGGCCGCCCTCATCGAGAGTGAACGCCTCGCCAGCATCGGACGCATGGCCGCCTCCATCGCCCATGAGGTCAACAATCCGCTCGAAGCCATCCTCAATCTCGGCTACCTCATCGCGGAAGACCCTTCGCTCAATGACGAAGCCCGAAAGTACGCCCAGTTGCTGATTGCGGAGGTTCTGCGCGTCAGCGAGATTACCAAGCAGACCCTCTCCTTCTATCGCGATACCTCAGGCACCACGCTGGTCGACCTCGCCACCCTCGTCGACGATGTCCTCAAGCTGCATCGGCCTGTCTTCCACCAGCGCTCCATCCAGGTCTTCATTCGCAGCCAGCCCAACGCCTGTGTCATGGCGCGTCCCAGTGAACTCCGCCAGGTCTTCACCAACCTCATCGTCAACTCCATCGACGCCATGCCCCGCGCCGGAGGTGAGATACACATCAGCGTCTCCCCCGCAGGACATCACTCGCTTACCTGCGTCACCATCGTGGATACCGGCGCCGGCATTCCCTCGGGCGCCCGCGACCGCATCTTTGAGCCCTTCTTCTCCACCAAGACCGGCAAAGGCACCGGCCTCGGCCTCTGGATCACTCAGGGCATCGTCCGCAAATACGGCGGCTCCATTCGCGTCCGCACCTGGAACGATCCCGCGCACCGCACCGGCACCGCCTTCCGCGTCTGCCTTCCGGCCCACGCGTAGCCATATTGCGCCATTCCGCCAAAACATTGGGTCAATGGGTTAGAATCGCCAGACCAGAACAGGAGCAGCGCGTGACGACCGCGACCTCTACCACCGAGTCCGGCATGGATCTCCGCAATCTCCTTGAGGATCGCGGCTTCGCCCGGCGAAGGTCCCGCCTCCGCGACCCCCACGCTGAGGTCAAGGCGCTGCGGCAGCTCGCCTTCGCTCTGGCTACTGGAAAAGATTCCGTCATCCAGGAGCTGGTCGATGCTGCCATCTCCTACTGCGGCGCGGACTCAGCCGGCATCAGTCTGCTCGAAACCACCCCATCCGGCCAGCAGCGCTTTCGCTGGATCTCCATCGCCGGCTCCTTTAGCAAATACCTCCAGGGCACCACTCCTCGCAACTACTCTCCCTGCGGCACCACCCTCGACCGCAACGCGCCTCAGCTCTATCGCGTCACCCAGCCCTATTACAAATTCCTCGGAGTCCAGGCCGACGACATCACCGACGGCATGCTGATCCCCTGGGGCTATGAAGGCGTCCGCGGCACTCTCTGGGCAGTCTCGCATCGTCAGCGTCCCGCCTTCTGCATGAAGGACTACCGTCTCCTGTCTTCCCTCGCCGATTTTGCAGCCCTCGCCGTCCAGCACATCTATCTCCAGGACAGCCAGCGTCGCAAGGAGACCATCGCCGCCTCCAGTGCCATCGCCAATCAGCTCGCCCACCAGATCAACAATCCCCTGCAGAGCCTTACCAACGCGCTCTACCTCGCCCAGCAGGGTGGCAACGTTGAGTACGTGCGCCAGGCCTCCGATGAGCTGAGGCAGGTCACCGATCTGGTCCGCCGCCTCCTGAAGATCAGTTCGTCATCTCTGCTTGAATCTTCACCAGACTCAGCCCCGGATCCTCTTCAGATACTGTCCGCTTCAACTGCCCGCACGCGGCGTAAATATCGCGCCCACGCGGCCGTCGCGTAAAAGTCGGTATCCCGCCGTCCACCAGCATCCGGTGAAACACCGCCACGTCCTCCGGCGTCGGCTGGTGGTAGTCGATCCCCGGTCCCGGGTTCCACACAATCAGGTTCACCTTCGCCTTCATCCCTTTCAGTAGCGCCAGAACCTCTCGTGCATCTCCTGGTCGATCATTAATCCCGCCCAGCAGGACATACTCAAACGTTACATACTCGCGCTTGCCAAACGGGATCGCCTTCAGCGCCGCCAACAGCGCCGCAATGTCCCACTTCTTCGTGATCGGCATGATCTCCCGCCGGATCGCATCGTTCGGCGCATTCAAACTCAGCGCCAGCTTCGGCCGAACCCTCTCTTCCGCGAACTTTCTGATAGCCGGCTCAATCCCGCTGGTCGACACCGTCATCCGCGACTCGGGAATCCCCATCCCACGCAGCAGGTGCACCGCCTTCATGAAGGCGTCGTAGTTCAGGAACGGCTCCCCCATCCCCATAAACACCAGGTTGATCCGCGAGGGCGTCTCCACGCCCTTCCCGCTGCCCACGCGCACCTTGTGCCGGTTCAAGACTGCCGCCACCTGCCCCGCAATCTCCCCCGCCGTCAGGTTCCGCCGGATCCCCAGCTTCGCCGTCAGGCAGAACTGGCAGTTCACCGCGCACCCCACCTGGCTCGACACACAGATCGTCGCCCGCTTGTAGCCGCCCAAGCTGCCATCAGGAACCACTGAATTTTTATTGCCGTCATCCCGAGCGGAGGCGCGAAGCGCCGCAGTCGAGGGACCCCCGTATTTGTTTTTGTTATTCCGCAGCGTTCGACGCACCGCGTCGAATGCGGAGGAATCTGCTTCTGCTCTTTCGCCGTCATCCCGAGCGGAGCCGCGCAGCGGCGCAGTCGAGGGACCCCCGTATTCGTCTTTGTCATTCCGCAGCGTTCGCCGCTCTGCGGCGAATGCGGAGGAATCGGCTTCTGCTCTTTCGCCGTCATCCCCAACGGAGTCGCGCAGCGGCGCAGTCGAGGGACCCCCGTATTTGCCTTTCTGTTCCCTGTTCCCTGATCCCTGTTCCCTGTTCTCGTCTTTCTGTTCCCTGTTCCCTGTCGGGGTCCCCGGCGAGCGGTCTTTGCTCGCTGGGGTGACTGTTCCCTGTTCCCTGCCTTCTTCCTCTCCCGCCTCGCTCCCATCCCCACGCTCGCCGCCATCGCCGTCCGGCATCCAGACCGTCTCCACCGTCTCGCCATCCGCCATCCGCACCAGATACCGCTCCGTCCCATCCACCGACTTCGCCGCCTGCACGATCTCCGGCAGCCCTACCTCATATCCCGCCTCCACCAGCCCATCGCGCACCGCAGCCGGCAGCGTCGTCACCCCTTCCAGCCCTGTCACCCGCTGCTTATAAAGCGCCTCCGCCAACTGCACCGCTCGGTACTTCGGCAGCCCCAAACCCTCCACCACCGCACGCAGCTCCTCCGGCCCCATCCCAAACAAGACCTTTTCGTGATCCGCGATTTGTCTCTTTGAATCTGTCATTTACAGTACGCAGTGAGATCCTTACATTCGTTTTTAATCCGTGCTCATCCGTGTTAATCCGTGGTTGCTTTCTGCTTCCAGTCTACCGCCATCAATCCACAACCCGCCGCCCGCATCCAATTCCCGTGTCACCCCGAACCACGCCTTTAGAATAGGAAACAGCATGTCCGCAACCCTTACCCCCGCCACTCCGCTCGCTACGCCCCCGCGCAACCTGCGCCGCACCCGCCTGCCCAACGGCCTGCTCGTCCTCACCGAGTCCATCCCCCACGTCCGCTCCGTCTCCATGGGTGTCTGGGTCAACTCCGGCTCCCGCGACGAGCCCCTCGCCATCAACGGCATCTCCCACTTCGTCGAGCACATGGTCTTCAAGGGCACTACCTCGCGCTCCGCCCAGCAGTTCGCCCGTGAGGCAGACTCCATCGGCGGCAACTTCGACGCCTTCACCGGCAAGGAAGGCATCTGCTTCACCGTCAAGGTCCTCGACGAGCACGTCCCCTCCGCCCTCGACCTCCTCGCCGACCTCGTCCTACACCCCACCTTCACCGCCGACGACATCACCCGCGAGCAGGGCGTCATCCTCGAAGAGATCAAGATGGACGAGGACAATCCCGACTACCTCGTCCACGAAACCTTCACCCAGAACTTCTGGAAGTCGCACGCCCTCGGCCGCCCCATCCTCGGCACTGCGCGCACCGTCCGCGCCTTCAATCAGCAAATCGTCCTCGACTTCTACGCCTCGCGCTTCACACCGTGCAACATGGTCTTCTCCGCCGCCGGCAATCTCGACCACGACACCTTCGTCGCCCAGGTCGCCGAGCACTTCGCCTCGCTCTCCGCCGCCGGCGCCGCCGAGCCCGACCGCATCGCCGCGCCCGCCGCCACGCCGCACATCACCCTGCGCAGCAAGAAGTCTCTCGAACAAGTCCAGCTCTGCATCGGAGTCGCAGCGCCACGCGTCAACTCGCCCCAGCGCTTTGCCATCTATCTGCTCAGTTCCATGCTCGGCGGCGGCATGTCCTCCCGCCTCTTTCAATCCATTCGCGAAGACCGCGGCCTCGCCTACTCCATCTACTCGGAGACCAGCCCCTTCCGCGACACCGGCCTGCTCGCCATCTACGCCGGCACCTCCACCGAAAAAACAGCCGAGGTGGTCAAGCTCACCGTCGAAGAATTCGCCCGCATCAAATCCTCGCCCGTCTCCGACGCCGAACTCAAGCGCGCCAAGGACCAGCTCAAATCCAACATCGTCCTCGGCCTCGAATCCTCCGGCTCGCGCATGTCCAACCTCGCCCGCCAGGAGATCTACTTCGGCCGCTTCTTCTCCACCGATGAGATCGTCGCCGAAGTCGACGCCGTCACCCCCGCCGAAATCCAGGCCCTCGCCCGCGATCTCTTCCAGCCCGAATCCATCGCCATCACCGTCCTCGGCAACCTCGGCGACCTCACGCTGGATCGCTCCTCTCTCGCCTGTTAGTTGCGCGAATCCCTCAGCTGCTAGAAGCAGCAGCCTGCCGGGTGGCCCATCCTTCGCGCAGCGAAGGGTGGGTTGCCGCTAACCCGGAACTGACTCGCCAACCCTCCGACCCGCCGGGTGCCCCAGCTACCTCGCACTTGGGCCCTTGGGATGAAACCGCTGTCAGCTTATAGCTCTTGAGCTTACAGCTCGAGATTCACGCTCTTCCCCCACTCCCCCTGTCTGATACCCTCACTAACGAAGCCGCACCCCATCCGTCTCGCTTAATAACCATCCGAGGAACCAATGAAGCTCACGCGCCGCACCCTCGAACCTCGAACCTTGAACCTCGAACCTCTCGAAACCGGCTTCACCCTCATCGAGCTGCTCATCGTCATGTCCATCATCATCATCATTATGGCGTTCACCGTTCCCAGCTTCCTCAAGCTGAACAAGAACACCAACCAGACCTCTGCCGTGCAGACCATGAAGGTCCTTGCCTCCGCGGAGATGAGCTACAACTCCACCTACCCCACCACCGGATACGGCTGCCCCATCACCGTCCTCGGCGGCGATCCCAAGGCCGGCGCGCCCTCCGCCCAGGCCGCCCAGCTCATCGACCCCATCATTGCATCCACTGGAATTCACT
>DATCBR010000277.1:0-3922 GCA_036511765.1 Acidobacteriaceae bacterium
AGGGAGTGACCAGCGCCGTTCCACATCCTGAGAGTTTCATCACGAATATTAAGTTTACCGCGTCTGCTCGGGCCGCGTGGTATCCGCGCTGTGGATGCTTCGCCCGCGTCCATGCGCTTGCGATGCAGCACGGCGAAGCGCAAATGGTGGGCCGGTCTGCGCTAGGCCCTAGCGCACCACGCGGAAGGTGCGCGACCAGCGTGTCTCGTCAAAGATGTGCAGCAGGATGTGGCCGATGAAGCTGATGCGCTCGCCGATGGAGGTCTTGTACATCTGGTCTTCCGGCGTCTCAAAGGACCAGTAAATAAACAGCGGCCGGCCGACGATATTCTCGCGCGGGACAAAGCCCCAGAAGCGGCCGTCGAGCGACTGCGTGCGATTGTCACCCATCATGAAGTAGTGGCCGGGCGGGACAACGAGGTCGCCATTCTGGACATGACTGGGCAGATCGACCGCCCAGGTTGCGGCATTGTTCTCGCTCGCGGCCTCTTCAATGCCCTGCAGGTCCGAGGGGAAGTCATCGCGATAGGGCACGTAGGCGTCCTTCGGGTCGCCGTCGTCCGGCATCTGGGCGTAGGGCTGGTTCTGCGCCACTCCGTTGAGGTAGACGATGCCATGCTCAAGATGAATGCGGTCGCCCGGCATGCCGATCAGTCGCTTGACCAGATAAAGGTCAGGCGTCTCCGGATGCGGCTTGAGGAAGACGATGATGTCGCCGTGCTGCGGCTCGCGGTAGTGTGCCAGCGGGAACCAGTGGCTGGGCGGAGCGAGCGAGATGCGATCGACCAGGACATGGTCGCCGATGAGCAGCGTCTTCTCCATGGAGGCCGAGGGGATCTCGAAGTTCTGGAAGATGAAGGTCATCACGAAGAGACCCACGGCCAGCACGGTGCAGATCGACGAGAGCGATTCGAGCGCGGTCTCGGCGTCCTCATGCGTATCCGCCGGCTTCGGCGCCTCTGCGCGGGACTTCGATGGGACGCGGTCCCCCGATTTGGGCTCGACGCTTTCGGCGGTGCTGGAGGCAGTAAGGTCAGGCAAGATTCAGTTCTCCGCGCGGGAATGCGAGGGCGCAGGGGTAGTGTATCGCGCCCCGGAGCGGATGGGTTTCAGCGCGCGCCGAAACTAACGCACTGGATGCGCGGAGGGACGCGGCTGGCGGCCATCCGCGGCACTGCGAAAGTACATGCCTGCAATGCAATATTCGGAATCGACGCGGCGCTTATGCTCGGCGTGTGGCGCAGGCCCGTCTACCTTGTGATTGCGGAAGAGCTTGACTTCGCCGAAGCAGTCCTTGCAGCGAAACTCCGAATCGGCGTCAATCAGCGCCTCGCCGACCTTCTTGATCTTCCAGAATGATTCGTATCCACCCGCCGCGCGCACTCGCCTGCGCTTTACCTCGCACTCATACAGTTTGGTCTCGCGTTCCGCTGCCATATTGCCTCTCTTCGCTTTCTGCTGATGGATCGTGGAGGTGCTTTTACTGCTACTGGGTGCCGCCGACGGTCATCTTGTCCAGCCGGATGGTCGGCATGCCAACGCCGACCGGCACGCTCTGGCCGCTCTTGCCGCAGGTGCCGATGCCTTCATCCAGCGCCAAATCGTTACCCACCATAGACACGTACTTCAGCGCCTCGGGGCCGTTGCCAATCAGCGTTGCGCCCTTTACCGGCCGCGTCACCTTGCCGTCCTCGATCAGGTAGGCCTCGCTGGCGGAGAAGACGAACTTGCCGTTGGTGATGTCCACCTGGCCGCCTCCGAAGTTGACCGCGTACAGGCCGCGCGGCACTGACTTAATGATGTCCTCCGGGACATCGGTGCCGTTCAGCATGTAGGTGTTGGTCATGCGCGGCATGGGGATGTGGTGATAACTTTCGCGGCGGCCGGAGCCGGTGCTGGGCATGTTCATCAGACGTGAGGAGAGCTTGTCCGAGAGATAGCCCTTCAGCACGCCATTCTCGATCAGCACCGTCTCCTGGGTGGGGTTGCCCTCGTCGTCCAGATTGATCGACCCGCGCCGGTTCGGCATGCGGCCGTTGTCGACTACCGTCACCTTCTCGCTTGCAACCTTCTGCCCGATCAGCCCGGCGAAGGCGGAGGTCTTCTTGCGGTTGAAGTCGGCCTCCAGGCCATGGCCGACGGCCTCATGCAGCAGAACGCCCGGCCACCCAGGGCCAAGCACGACGGGCATCTCGCCCGCCGGCGCGGCCACAGCATTGAGCTGCAGGATGGCGGTTCGCGCTGCCTCGCGCGCGTAGTGTTCCGGCGAGTGCGCGCCTTCAAAGAAGTCCAGCGCAACGCGCCCGCCGCCGCCTGAGCTTCCGCGCGCGGTTGAGCCAGCGCCGTTGTCGCCGGCAGCATCCTTTGCAATGACAAAGACATTCAGGCGCGCAAGCGGCTGCGTGTCCGATGCAAACGTACCATCGCTGGCAGCGACGAGGATACGGCGCAGCTCATCGGAGAAGCCGGCGCGCACCTGCAGGATGCGCGGATCGTATGCGCGCGCGGCGCGGTCGGCGCGCTGGATGAGCGCGAGCTTGGCCGCAATCTCCGCATCCGCCGCGGCGCCGGTGATGGGATAGAGGCTCTGCTCGGAATCTGCCTGACGCAGCCCATGCATCTGTTCTTTGGCGGGGCCGCTGGCGATCAGCGCTGCCGTGCGCGCGGCGCGCAGCAGCCGGTCGGAAGAGAGATCGTCGGTGTAGGCGTAGCCGGTGCGCTCGCCCGAGAGCACGCGAACGCCGCAGCCAACGCTGATGCCCTGCGAGGCGGTCTTCACCATCGACTCATCAATGCCGAGCGAGGTAGAGGTGACAGACTCGAAGTAAAGATCGGCATAGTCGCCGCCGGCGGAGAGCGCCTCACCGAGGCAGCGTTCGATCAGCCGCTCCGAGATGCCGAGTTTGTCAAAGAAGTAGCGTTTGTGGTCGGGCGCGGCGGGATCAAGGGTCACAAGACCATTCTAGGCCCCAGCCAGCATGCGGGGAAATGCGTGTCGTCGGGTTACGCTGGAGTTCATGAAGGCCCGCCCCGTTTGGTTGTCGATCCTGCTGGTTGTTCTCACGATCGCAGCGGGGATCACTCTGCGCATGGCCCCGCTGGGACTTCCGGGACCTGTCGTGAAGTACGGTGGGTCGACGATGTGGGCGCTGATGATCTATTGGCTTGTAACAACGCTGCTGCCTGCCGTGCGGATTTCGACAGCGGCGATGGCGGCGGGCGTGCTGGCGATGGCGGTCGAGTTCTTCAAGCTGTATCGCTCGCCTGGAGTAGATGCTTTTCGAACTACGCTGGCGGGAACACTTCTGCTCGGCCGATACTTCTCATTCAAGGACATCGTTGCGTATTGGATTGCGATTGCCGCCGGCGCGCTGGCCGACGCGCACATGCGCGGGTAGGCAGCGTTCGATCAACCGCTCCGAGGTGCCGAGCTTGTCAAAGAAGTCTAGGCCGCCGCAAGACGGCGGTAAATGGCCCGGCAGCAGTGAAACTCTACCAGCCCATTCGCTCGCGCAGTTGCGTAATGTGCGCGACATGGTGCCGCGAGTGCCATGCGTAGAGCAGCATCATGAACTCCACTGTCATCGGGCCTCTTACGGGGTGATGAAAGGCCACACGCTGCCACTGGTCTTCGTCCAGGGCCTCGAGCAGCATTACCCAACGGGCGTGCAGGTTGGTGAGCAGTCCCAGGGACCAGGCCACCGGGGCCGCCGAATCGGGAAGCGCCGACCAGCCCTTCTCGCTGTACTCAAACGCAGTCGGATCTTCCGCGGTAAGCCCCAACCGGAGACGCACAAAGGCAACCATATGGCTGTCTGCAACGTGGTGCACCACCTGCCGTACCGTCCAGCCTCCCTCGCGGTACGGTGTGTCGAGTTGCTCATGATCGAGTCCATCGAGCGCAGTGGCCAGACGAGCAGGC
>DATCBR010000278.1:0-13902 GCA_036511765.1 Acidobacteriaceae bacterium
TCGTGGATGTTGTTCATCCACTCCATGTAGGTCTTGGTGTACATCTCGGGAGTGAACTTGATGTGGCCGTCTTTTACTGCTGCGATCGCATTTTCGGCGATGGAGTTGCGGCTCGGATTTTGAGAAGCAGATTCCTCCGCATTCGATTCTTCCACCCCGGCGAGGGAACTCGCCGGGGATCTCCGTTCGCGTCGAACGCTGCGGAATGACAAATCCTGTTTGAGTTCCGGCTTTTTGTTCACCGCGAGGAACCACTGCAACGAGAGGCGCGGCTCAATCACCGCACCCGACCGCTGCGAAACTGCGATGGCGTGCGCGTGGTCCTTTACAGCGACGAGCAGGCCTGCGGATTCCAGGTCGGCGACGATCTTTTCTCTGGCCGCGAAGCGATCCAAGCCGTGGTAGGGTGAGCCCGGCAGATCGATGTGCGCGGTCTCGTCCATGATGAGCAGTGAGGGCAGGTTGTGCCGCTGGCCGATGGCGAAGTCGTTGGGGTCATGCGCGGGCGTCACCTTTACAGCGCCGGTGCCGAACTCCGGGTTGGCCCATTCGTCGGCGAGGATAGGGATGTTTCGGTCGGCATGGGCCGCGGCTGCGGAGAGCGGCAGCGTCACCAGCTTGCCGATGGCTTCTTTGTACCGCTCGTCGTTTGGGTTCACGGCGACCGCGACGTCGCCCAGTATCGTCTCCGGACGCGTGGTGGCGATGACGATAGAGCCTGTGCCATCCGCGAAGGGATAGCGCACGTGGTAGAGCTTCGCCGGCCGCTCCTCGTGCGTGACTTCGAGATCGCTGACGGCGGTCTGCTGCACGGGGTCCCAGTTGACGATGTACGCGCCGCGATAGATCAGCCCCTGCTCCCACAGGCGGACGAAGGCCTCCTTCACCGCGCCGGAGAGCTGATCGTTCATGGTGAAGTATTCCCGCGACCAGTCGACGGAGACGCCGAGGCGCTGCATCTGCTCCGTGATCGCCGAGCCGTACTGGCGCTTCCAATCCCACACGCGCTGCTCGAAGGCCTCGCGGCCCAGCGCCTTGCGGCTGCTGCCTTCCGCCGCCAACTGGCGCTCGACCATCATCTGTGTCGCGATGCCCGCGTGGTCCGTGCCTGGAACCCACAGCGCAAGCTCACCGGACATGCGGTGCCAGCGCATCAGGATGTCCATCTCCGTCTGGTTCAGCATGTGGCCCATATGCAGACGGCCCGTAACATTTGGCGGAGGAAGAAGGATGGTGAAGGCGTGCGCACGCCCTTTTTCCGCTTCGCGCGGTCCTCCCGTTGGTCGGCGCGGGGCGATGTGCGAGTCGCTGTCCGGCGTGGGAACGTCGAAGAGCTTCTCGCGCGTCCAGTACTCGGCCCATCGCTGCTCGATCAGCGACGGATCGTAGGCCTTGGGGAGCTGGCTGCCGGGTGCGCCCTCTTGTGCGTCGTCCGGCCTCGCTTCGCGCGGAATTGGGCGCTTGGTTTCCTTTGCGCTGCGGGAGTTTTCCTGGGAATTTTTCGCGGGCATGATGATGCGTTAAGGGTAGCACTGGGCACGTTGTACGTTGTTCGTTCTCCGGTCGTCGCTGCGAAACGAACAGCATAGAACGGGCACAACGCCGTTGCTTGCCCCCCGCTTGCGCCTCGCGTAGCTTGTTAGGTATGCAGGAGTATTGTCATCGCTGCGGCGGAGAGCTATCCGGGGACACGTCCTTCTGTCCGCACTGCGGCGCGCCGCAACTCACACTGGCGCTGGAGCAGCAGTCGGTGGAAGCCGGCGGCGAGCGGCCCGAGGGCGCCACGGCAGCCAGCACCGGTGCGTCGCCTCCGCCTGCTCCGCGCGCTGTCGACTGGCGCGTCGCGATCCGTTACGCAGCGGCCGTCGCAGCGATCGGCGCAATGTTGAGCCTGGCCGCGGTCCGGGTGGACATCCTGTCCTTACCCAGCCTGCTTTGGCTGGTCAGCGCATCCATGATTACGCTGGGGCTCTACCAGAAGCGGCTTCCCACAGCCCGCATCGACGCAGGAATCGGCGCACGCATCGGCGTGATGGTGGGTCTGTGTCTCGCTCTCGGCTTGGCTGCGTCCATGGCCGGCTGGGGCTTGGTCGAGCGCTACGCGCTGCACGGCATGGGCAGCTTTGACGCGCAGATGGCCGCGCAGATGGCGCAGGCCCAGCAGCAACTGCTACAGCGCGCAACGGCGCAAAAGACCCCAATCCCGCCCGAGCTGATGGGACTGATCCGGTCATCGGAGTTCCGCGCGGCGGCCATGCTGGCCGGCTACGCAATGCTCGCCGCCGTGCTGATGGTGGTGTCGGCGGTTGGAGGAGCGTTTGGAGGTCTGCTGCGGATGAAGCGGCCGCTGACTCGCTGACCTTTCGGGCTGGTATCATCAGCAGCGACGCATTTTCACCGCGGGACAAGCGATATGAGCGAGACCATGGACACGACTGCGCCGAAGCTGCGCGAGAAGGGCCGGCTGATGTCGGCCTCGGAGATCGAGCGCACGCTGGTGCGGCTGGCGCACGAGATCGTGGAGAAGCATGACGGCGCCGCGAACATCGGCCTGGTCGGCATCAAGCGGCGCGGCGTGCCGCTGGCGGAGCGCATCGGCAAGCTGATTGAAAAGATCGAAAAGCGCCCGGTGGATGTAGGCGTGCTCGACATCAGCTTCTACCGCGACGACCTTTCCACCGCCGGGCCGCGCCCGACCGTGGTGCAGGGCGAGCTTGGCTTCGACGTCAACGACCGCGACATCATCCTGATGGACGATGTGCTCTACACCGGGCGCACCGTGCGCGCCGCGCTCGATGCGCTCTTCGACCA
Source organism: Acidobacteriaceae bacterium (assembly GCA_036511765.1). Classification (GTDB taxonomy): domain Bacteria; phylum Acidobacteriota; class Terriglobia; order Terriglobales; family Acidobacteriaceae; genus Edaphobacter. The sequence continues at coordinate 2,812 of DATCBR010000278.1, forward strand.
TGGCCGCCCGAAGTCCGTGCAGCTTCTTGTCCTCATCGATCGCGGCCACCGCGAACTGCCCGTGATGGCGACCTACACGGGCCGCATGGTGCCCACCTCGCGGCGCGAGATCATCGAGGTAAAGCTGAACGAAGTGGACGGCAACGAGCAGGTGCTGCTGGTCGAGCTGACGGATTAGCTTCTCGGACGGCAATATGGATACGAGGTAGAAAAAAATCGTGGGCACTGTGACGAGAGAGGCTGCGGCGCGAGAGGGCGCGGCGGCCTTTTTCTCTGCGCGCGAAAGCGCGAAAGCACATCACCCCGGCTCGCTGCTGTCGGTCGAGCATCTGTCGGTCGCGGATGTCGCGCAGATCCTGGCGACGACAGCAGAACTGGAAAACATGCCGCGCGAGCAACGGTCGAAGGTACTCGCCGGACGGACCATCGCCCTGCTGTTCTATGAGTCCAGCACGCGCACGCGGACCTCGTTCGAGCTTGCCGCGAAGAGTTTGGGCGCAACGACCACACTGGTCAGCGACAAAAGCTCCTCCATCGAAAAGGGCGAAAGCCTGAAGGACACCGGCCTCACGCTGCGTGCTCTCGGCGCGGAGGCCATCGTACTGCGGCATCCCTCCAGCGGCGCGCCGGAGCTGTTGGCACGTGTCACCGGCCTGCCGGTGCTGAACGCGGGAGACGGGATGCATCAGCACCCCACGCAAGCGCTATTGGATCTGCGGACGATGTTGAAGAGGCTCGGGCTCGATTCCCAGGTGCCCAAACGCGAGGCACCTGGGGCATCCAATCTCGTGACCGAACGGATCTTGAGCGGCGTGACAATCGTCATCACCGGCGACATCCGGCACAGCCGCGTAGCGCGGTCCAACGCGATGCTGCTCCCGAGACTGGGCGCAAAGGTGGTTCTGTGCGGGCCGTTGGAGTTGCTTCCGGAAGAAGCAGCTCAGTTGCTTGCGGGCGCTGAACTTCCTCCTGATGCAGGAATTGAACTCGCCCGCGACTTCGACGTCGCGCTCGCTCGCGCTGACGTGGCGATGATGCTGCGCATCCAGAAGGAGCGGGTGCAGGGAACCGCGCTCAACCTCGCCGAATATGTCGCCCGGTATCAGATGAACGTGGCGCGGCTCGCACGTTATCCAAAGCTGTTGGTCATGCATCCCGGCCCAATTATCCGCGGCCTCGAGATCGCAGGCGAAGTCGCCGACTCGCCGCAGTCGGCCATCGAGGAGCAGGTGGCACAGGGGCTGGCCGTGCGAAGAGCAGTACTGGTGCGGGCGCTGGGGGCAAAAGCGTGAGTGAGTTACTGATTACCGGCGGCCACGTGATCGATCCGGCGAGCGGGGTAGACGCGCTGCGCGATGTACTGGTGCGTAATGGGAAGATTGCGGCACTTGAAGAGCCGGGCGGTTTACACGACACCACGAAATCGTTCCCTAAAGAGTTACATGTCGACGCAACCGGCTGTGTCGTTGCACCCGGCTTCATCGATATGCATGTTCATCTGCGCGAGCCGGGGCAGACGCACAAGGAAACGATCGCCACCGGCACCGCCGCTGCCGCCGCGGGCGGCTTTACAACCGTGGTAGCCATGCCCAACACCACACCAGTGAACGACTCCGCGGAATCGCTTGCGTGGATGCTGGATGCAGCACGCGGCGCGGCGGTGCACCTGCTCGCCATGCCCGCCGCAACCATTGGCTCGATGGGCGAGCGCTTAACGGACTTTGCCGCGCTGGTTACCGCCGGAGCCGTAGGGTTTACCGACGATGGCAAGCCGGTGCTCGAAGACGACAGGATGCGTGCAGCCCTGATCGCCGCCGCGCGGCTGGGCGTGCCGGTCTCGCAACACGCCGAAGACACGCGCCTCACCGGCGGATGCAGCATGAACGCCGGCCCGGTGGCGTTTCGTCTCGGACTGCGCGGCATGACGGTGGAAGCCGAATCGCGCATCGTCGAGCGCGACCTCCGGCTGCTGGAGGAGATTGGGCGCGCCGAGGGCCTGCGTCCGCACCTCCATGTGCAGCATGTTTCGACAGCGCGTGCGCTCGATGCAATTCGCAGCGCAAAGGCCCGCGGCCTGCACGTTACCTGCGAGGCCGCGCCCCACCACTTCACGCTGACTGAGGAGGCCATCAGCGCCAGCGGCTCAAATGGATTCGCCTACGACACCAACGCCAAGATAAACCCACCGCTGCGCGCCGAATCTGACCGCATGGCCGTAATTGCCGCGCTGCTCGACGGTACGGTCGACTGCATTGCGACCGACCACGCTCCGCACGCCAGCCACGAGAAAGAGGTCGAGTTCGAGCGCGCGCCAAATGGCATCACCGGCCTTGAGACGGCGCTGGGCCTCGCGCTGCGTGTCCTGCACAAAGAGAACGGTCTGCCGCTCCCTCGCATCATCGAACTGATGAGCGCGCGCCCGGCAGCCGTGATCGGCCTGAAAGATAGCGGAGCGCTGCGCGTGGGCACAGTAGCCGATGTGACGGTCTTCAACGCAGGCGCAGAGTGGCTATTCGATGCTCGCCAATCGCGGTCAATGTCGAAGAACACGCCGTTCGACGGCGCGGCAATGCTGGGGCAGGTGAAGGCGACAATCTGCGCAGGACGCCTCGTGTATCGCACCTGATCCGCAATCCGTTCAGAATCGGCTTAGGATGCAGCGCCCAGCGGCGGATGCGATGCCGTGCTGTGCATTTGCGTCGGCGAAGGCACTACAGCTTCAGAGTTCGCAGATGCTGTTGCTGCGGCGGCGACTGACGGTGCCGCCGACTTGCTCTTGAAGCACTGCCGGCAGAGCACTGGGCGGCCCTGTGTCGGCTTGAATGGGACCGTGGTCGCGACGCCGCACTCGGAACACTCCGTGCGCGTCTCAGTCCGTGAGATACCCGCGGCCGCAGGCCCGGCTCCCTCCGCCGGCGCGGGCCCGCCATGGGCGCGGCGCGACTTGCAGGGCTTGCAGCGCTTGGGGTCGTTTTTGAATTGTTTGTCCTGAAAGAAAAGCTGCTCACCCGCCGTGAACACGAACTCCCCGCCACAATCCACGCAGGTCAAAATCCTGTCGGTAAATTCCATTGCCGCTTCTCCCGTCCCGTATGGAGCGCCACCACGTTCGCTGCGCGGCAATCCCTTGCGCGTCAGGCAAACGGTCCAGCTTCAATGCGTGTGTTTCAAACAGCCATGCCGCGGGGAGGAGTCGGCATTCATCGGTTTGCCGGAGAAGCCGATCGGAGATTCTCGCTTCACCGGAGCCGGCGGACCGAAGGGGAGTGGTCCTGCTGGCGGTTTTGTTTTGAGGAGGGCCGCCTGTGATGCCGTGCGGCGGCCCCTCCCCGGTTAGTCCTGCTCCTTGCGAATCTTCTTGCGATTGCGCTTGCGGGCCAGTGCTTCTTTCACCCGCCGCTTCTCGCCCGGCTTGAGATAAAAGGAGTGGCGCTTGACCTCTTTAATGATGTCTTCCGTCTGGACCTTGCGCTTGAAACGTCGCAGCGCATTCTCCAGAGGCTCACCTTCCTGTAAACGAATCTCTGCCAAAGGGTATTACACCTCCAAACCGTCCCAAATGGGTATAGTTCAGAATATCGCACAATCCCTGCCACGCAAGCGAGTTTTTCCGAGGATTTGCCCGCTTGCAGCCTGCGCCGGTATCCTTCCATCCGATGGAAGACTTCCTGCTGCCTCCCCACGACGATGCGCTGGTGCGCGCCCGGACTATGCTGGGCGAGTTCGAGCTGACTGTGTGCACGGACGGTCCCTATCTGCTGGACGGCGGCGCCATGTTCGGCGTCGTGCCCAAAACCCTCTGGCAGAAGCGGATCCCGGCGGACCAGAACAACTGCGTCCGCCTGGGGCTGAACACCTTGATCGTGCGGACGGGGCAAAAGACCGTCCTGATCGAGACCGGCATCGGCAACAAGCTGCCCCCTAAGATGCGGGAGATCTTCCGCAATCAGGAGCTGCTGCCGCAGTCGCTGGCGGCGACCGGTGTGCGGCCGGAGCAGGTCGACATCGTCATCAACACCCATCTCCACTTCGACCATTGCGGCTGGAACACGACCCTGCACGCAGACGGCAGCATCACGCCCACCTTCCCCAACGCGCGCTACTTCGCCCACACCGGCGAGGTGCAGCACGGGCATCTGCAACTGGACCGTGACAAGGTCAGCTATATCTCCGCCAACTACGACCCGCTGGTCGAGAGCGGTCAGATGACGCTGATCGACGCGGCGTTTCTCGATGCGGGTGGCGGGATCTGCGACGGCATCAGGGTCGAGCTGTTCCCGGGTCACACTGCGCAGATGATGGCGGTGCACATCGAGCCGGCGCGTCCGGTCGAGTCGCGGCCCGCCTCGCATAACGGACCGTCCGGCAGCACGCCCCATGCCTGCTACGTCGGCGACCTGCTGCCGATGGCACATCATCTGGACCCGACATGGGTCATGGGGTATGACCTCGATCCCCTGCGCTCGATCGAGGAACGCAAGCGCTTTTACGCTCGCGCCATCCCGGAACAATGGCTCGTCGCCTTCCCCCACGACCACGACCGCCCGCTGACGCGCGTCGCGCTGAACGAGAAGGGCAAGCCGGTGGCGGCACGCAACGTTTAAAGGCCTTCAGTTTGCCTTAGCAGTCAGAAGGGTAAAGGTGAAGACAGACCCATGCCCGAGCTGGCTGGTGACGGAGATAGTCCCGCCGTGGGCATTAACGATTGCCTTCGCGATGGCCAGCCCCATGCCGGTGCCGGAGATGCTCTGGCGTTGTCCTTGCCCGCGGTAGAACTTGTCGAAGATCATCTGTTGTTCGAACGGATCGATACCGGAACCCCGGTCTGCAACTGAGATCGCCAGAAACTCGCCCTGCCGCTCTGCCGTGACAAAGATCGGCTCCTCCGGCGGAGAATATTTCACGGCGTTACCCAGCAGGTTGGCGAGCACCTTGCCGGTCCACGCGGCGTCCGCGAGGACCATGGGCAGCGAAGCCGAGAATGCAACGCGGAACTCGCGTTGCGGGCATGCGATCCGGCACTGCGCCACAGCCGGTTCCACCAGATTCGCGACGCGATGCGGGCGGCGCTCCAGATGGACCTTCTGCGCATCCAGCTGCGCCATCTCAACCGCCTGCTCGATCAGATGATTCAGCCGGTCGGACTCTTCATCGATCACAGTTAGCAACTCATGCTGCGCGGCAGGACCAAGCGAAGCAGGCTCGGAGAGCAACGCCGTGATGGATGCCTTGATGCCGGTGAGCGGCGTGCGCAGCTCATGGGTCACAGAGTCGAGCAGCGCAGTGCGCAGGCGTTCGGTCTCTTTGGCCGCCTCCGAACGCGCGCTGGTCTCCAGCGCCTCGGCGCGCTCAATGGACATGGAGACCAGTCCGCTGAGCGCCTCCATGCTCTCGCGCGAGAGAGGCGTCGCTTCGAGCAGCAGTACGCCCGCCACCCGCCCGCCGATGCGCAATGGGATCGCCGCAGGATACCCGCCCGCTGGCGGATGAAAGATCGGCAGGTTCATCGCCTCGCGCAGGTCGCCAAGTATCTCGGCGCGGCTCCGGTGCGGCACAGGCGACGACGACGCGGAGGAGGCCGGCTGCCATTGCATGTGCGGGCTGGAGATGCGCTTTGGATCCGACAGATAGATGCGGTCGCGATCGCAGAGGTAGAGCGTGACGGCGGGTGAGTTGAAGGCGCTGGCCACAGACGACGGGATGCAGTTGAAAAGCTGCGCGATGTTCTCCGGCTGTAAAAGCTGACGGCCCAGGCGGTAGAGCATCTCGGACTCGCGGCGGCGGGCGTTGGCCTCTTCGGACTCCTCGCGAATACGCGCGGCGAGATGGGCTGCATAGATAGCTGTGCCCAAAAAGGCGAAAAGCGCGATCCAATTCTGCGTGTCGGCGATGGTCAAGGCGCCGATGGGCGGCAGGAAGAAGTAGTTGAACAGAATCGTGGATGCGATCGACGCGCCGACCGCATAGCGAAGCCCTACGTTTCCAGCAAGCACCAGCACCAGCACCAGCATCGTGAGCGCGACCGTAGTGTGGTTGGCATGGAAGACCTCGCGATAGACAAGCGTGATGGCCCCAAGCGCAAGAACGACCATCAGCCAACGAAACGCTTCGGTCAGGCGGCGGGAATACACCGTGGGGATTGTTGAACCGCTCTCATATTTATCGGCGTTCATCTCGCGCAGTACCTCGAACCTGCTTCGATGACGGTTCCACACTTGCCTCATCGATATCCTGCATGCGGATGAGATCGATTTTAGCTGCGGCCCGCCCATCAAGGCGCCAGGGCTTACGATCGATAGTGGATCACTCCTCAGAAGGAGAGGGCCCCGGCTGGGCAGCCTCAGGCAATGGGCTCGGCCCTGACCCCAAACGCTCAAATAGGTACAACAGATGCGGATTCTGGTGGTAGATGACGAGCCACAGATTACACGGGTGCTGCGCACCTCGCTGGTCAGCAACGGCCATGAGGTGACCGTAGCGCAGGATGGTGCCCAGGCAATGGAACTTTTCCTGAAGGTGCGGCCGGAGTTGGTCGTCACCGACCTCTCGATGCCTGTTATGGATGGCATCCAGTTGACGCGCGCAATCCGCGAGCGCTCGAACGTCCCGGTCATCGTGTTGAGCGTGCGCAGCCAGGACTCGCAAAAGGTCGCCGCCCTCGACGAAGGCGCCGACGACTACATTACCAAGCCATTCAGCATTCAGGAACTCCTGGCGCGCGTGCGTGTGCAGATGCGGCGCGTGGCCACATCTGAGATGGAAAGCGTCATCGAACTCGGCGACTTCCGCATCGATCTGGAACGGCACCAGGTGTCGGTGAAGCAGCACGAAGTCCGCCTGACGCCAAAGGAGTTCGACCTGCTCGTCTACTTTGCCCGCAATGCCTACCGAGTGTTGACACACAAGACGCTGCTACGCGCCATCTGGGGCGCGGCGGGAATCGATCAACCCGAGTATCTGCGCGTTCTGGTGGCGCAGTTGCGACGCAAGATAGAGCCCGGCGGCGAGCCGAAGTACGTCCTCAGCGAGCCTTGGGTTGGCTATCGCCTCAGCCCCACGGGCGAGGGCAGCGCCCGCGAAGAGGCATCCGAGTAAGGATGCTAGACATCCGCGCATCATTTTCATCATCGAATCGATGCTATAATCGTGCATAGGAGTATCGCCCATGCGTACGACAATCGCACTTGACGACGACTTGATCCAGGAGGCTCAGGAGTACACCGGCCTCACCGAGAAATCTGCCATTGTGCGTGAGGGCCTCGTCGCGCTCATCCAGCGCGAGGCCGCACGACGGTTGGCGTTGCTCGGGGGCAGCCAGCCCAACCTGAAGCCCATCCCGCGACGCCGACCCGCAAAATGATCTTGGTGGACACTTCGATCTGGGTGGACCACCTGAATAAGGAAGACCCCGCGATGCGACAGTTGTTATTCGCCGGGAGTGTGCTCTGCCATCCACTCGTGATCGGTGAACTCGCCGTGGGCAATCTTCACCCGCGACTGGCAATCCTGAAGATGCTGCAGCGTCTGCCCTCCATCAATGCAGCCACGCACAACGAGGCCCTGAACTTCATCTCGCAGAATACGCTCTTCGGCCTCGGCATCGGCTACATCGATGCGCATCTGCTTGCATCCGTCCGCCTCACGCAAAATGCTTCACTCTGGACCCGCGATCGGCGCCTGGCAAAAGTCGCCGAATCGATGAAGCTCGCATTTCGCCCATAGCCTGACCTTTTCAATCAGGAGCGCGAGTTATAGTGGTCGAGACCCGTCAACAGCAGAGGTGCAAGCTTGAGATTGAATCCTTACAGGTCGTTCGCTGGAGCAACAATTGTTGCATCCGCCCTTGCACTCTTTCCGCCTGCCGTCGCGCTGGCTCAGCAAACTTCAAACGCTCAGCCCGATATCTACGCCAACTTCGTCGGCGTTTGGGTTGGGACAGACACATACCTTGAGAACGGCAGAGAGGTTACGGAGCCAGAGCGGGTGATCGTAGTGGAGTCCAAGAAGAAGGACTCAATGAATTGGAAATATGAGGATGGAACAAAAGGCAGGAAAGGGTATGATCGGTACAGCCGACAAATAACACTAAGCCCCGCAGACTCCGAAATCACTTTGGTCTGGGAGAACTCGGTAAGTGAGAAGCTGAAAGCAGCCGATCTCGACACGTTTGCGAAGACCGGCCTAGGAACATTTTCTGCTGTGAAGACCAAGGAGGATGATGGAAAGACCAGTATCTGGATCCTCAAATTTGATCCTGCAGCAGAACGTGCTCAAATATGGCTGGTTTCGAAGTGCTGACGGTAATAATTTCACCGTCGCCGATAGCGCAATTCTTAGGCGGGAAATGACCTCAGTGCAAACCCACTAAAGCCGCTCCGCCTCCTCCAGCACCTGCGCGAAGAGGTGCACCAGCCGCCACTCGTCGCCTACCCCCGGCCCTCCCCCATGCGCCGTCCCATCCAGATTCACATGCGACAGCACAGGGCTCACCAGCGCGGCCCGCAGATCGTCTTTCGGCAACTCGCTCTCCATCCACAGCGTCTCCGCCGCCGGAATCACATTGTCGCCCTCGCCGTGCAGCAGATACGCCGGCACCTGCAGCGACTTCAGCCCTCCGCTCGGTGAGAGCCGCCTCATCTCTACCGCATACTTCACCACAACACTTGCGATCCGCGCCTTGGTCTCCGTCGACGTCGCATCCATCAGCGACAACGCCTCGCGCCTCTGCGCCTCGTTCAGCGCCAGCAACGCCTGCGCCTCCGCGGTCTTGTCCTCATATAAATGCGCCCGCATCACCGCTCGCACCGGCGCAACATCTCCAGGCGGAAGAAGGTCCTCCAGGTGTTCGTATTCGATCACCAGCGGTCCGTACTCATGAGGCGCCAACGTCTCCACACTGCCGTCCGGCCGCGCATCGCGCCCCGTCTCGTAGTACTGCGTCACCCGCGTCATTGAGTCCTGCGCGCCCACCGCAAACACAAATTTGTACCCCGGCGCGTACAGCGGGTCCTGCGCCGCCACCAGCGCCAGTCCGCCCGCAAAGCTCAAGCCCATCACGCCCACCGGCGCGCCCGCGCGCTGCGCCATCCACTTCACCGACGCGCCAATCGTCGCAATCGAGTCCTCGTCGACGTGGTAGTCCTTGATGCCCGGCAGCTCCGGCGTCAGCACGCGGATGCCGCACGCCGCCATCGCCCGCGCAAAGCCCATCAGCCTCGGCTCGTCGATCCCCAGATGATGAACGCCGTGAAAGATCACCATCGCCGGCGCATTTGGCTTGCCCTGGGGCTCATACATCCGCGCACGCACCGTCCGCGCGCCCGCCGGCGTCTCAACCGCAAAACTCACATCCCGTATCTTGACCCGCGCCGTCACCGCACGCGCAAACCACGGCGCCTTGCGCCCGCTCACACTGTCCAGCACGCACACCGCCTGCATGTGCGCCTTCACCACCGGCCATGCCACCGCGCAGGCCGCCGCCATCGCGAGCATTGCACAGGCTGCCACAACTGCCCGCTTCCGCCGCACCTTGACCCTCGTCCCTTGAACCTTGAACCTAGGTTACGAATGCGGACCCTGCGGCTGGTCCTTCGCATCGCCCAGCGTCACCTTGAAGTCCATCTTCCGCTTGCCGCGATACGCCGTGATCGTCACCGTGTCGCCCGCGCGGTGCTTGCTCAGCTCCGCGGCAAAGTCCGGGCCGGTTTCGGTATCTTGCCCGTCCAACTGTACGATCAGGTCGCCGCCCAGCACCACCGGCATGTTGCCGTCATACGCGCGCTGCGTCCCGGCATGCAGTCCGGCCTTCTCCGCCGCTCCGCCGGGAAACACCTGCTGCACCAGCAAGCCATAATCCACCGGCAGCCCAAGCTGCTGGGCGATGTCCGGGCCGATGGGCAGCGTCTCCAGGCCCACCGACGGCCGCCGCACGCGACCATACTTCGCGTAGTCGTCCAGCACTGCCTTCGCGGTGTTGATCGGGATCGCAAACCCGATCCCCGACGACTGCTCCGCGCCGTTCGACGCAATCATCGTCGTAATCCCAATTACCTCGCCGCGCGAGTTCAGCAGCGGCCCGCCCGAGTTGCCTGGGTTGATAGACGCGTCCGTCTGGATCGCATCGTCGATCGGCGCCGACTCCTGCCCACGCACCGACCGGATCGCCGAGATGATGCCGCGCGTCAGCGTGCCGCTCAGCCCGAACGGATTGCCGATGGCATATACGCGCTGGCCCACGGCCAGGTTCGAGCTCGTCTCCGCCAGCGTGACCGGCACCAGGTTCGGCGCGTCGATCTTCAATAGCGCCAGATCGTGCCCCTCGTCTACCGCCATCACCTGCGCCTTGTACGTGTTCTTGTTGGAGAGCTTCACCTCCACGCCGCCGCGCTGCGCCCCCTTGATCACGTGGTTGTTGGTCAGAATCAGCCCATCCTTGTTCAGAACAAACCCCGAGCCCTGGCCCTGCTGTGGCACCGCGCCATAGAAGAAGTCCCACGCCACCGTCGTCGCCGTAATGTTCACCACACTCGGCAGCACCTTCTTATAGACGGCGATGTTCTGCTGCTCCTCGGCATCGAACGCAGGCTCAGCGGAGGCCACCGTCAGATCAAAGCCGTTTGCGCCGGCCATCTTCTGGATCGCGCCGGCGGACGCAGCCTCGTCGCCATGCCGGCCGAACAGCGGCGCCAGCGCGCCAGTCGTGAAAAAGTGGGTTGTAACGTAATAAAAGCCGCCCAGCAGCAGCAGCACCAGCAGCACAGGTCGCAGTTTCATCGTGCCTAACGGCCCTCCGTTTGTCTTCTAAGAATACGCGCGGGCGCGGCCTTCGGTTTGCTAATTACACTTCTGCGCCACCTCTTTCAGCTCCCGCCACAGCGCGTCCACCTGCGCGCGCAGCTCCTCGACCGAGCCGTCATTCACCAGCACAAAGTCACTGTGCGCGGCCTTCCACTCATCATCGATCTGCTGCGCCATCCGCCGCCGCGCCTCAGCCTCCAGTTCACGCCGCTTCTCTTCTGTTGGCGCTGGGTGCGCCGCATCTCGATTTTGAGACGAGGGTAAAACCCGCTCCACAAACCGCGCCACCCGCTC
>DATCBR010000279.1:0-3163 GCA_036511765.1 Acidobacteriaceae bacterium
AGTTGCTGGAGCGCCGTCCCGACATTGCCGCCACAGAACGCACCATGGCCGCGGCCAACGCGCGGATCGGTGTCGCAACCGCGGCCTTCTATCCCACGGTCACGCTGAGCGCCAGCGCTGGCCTGCAAAGCTCCTCCTGGAAGCATCTGTTCGACTGGTCCAGCCGCTTCTGGTCCGTGGGGCCTCAGGTCTCGGAGACGATTTACGAGGGCGGGCTCCGCCGCGCCACGGTGAACCAGTACATCGAAACCTACAACGCCAACATTGCCAGCTATCGGCAGACGGTTCTGACTGCTTTTCAGCAGGTAGAGGACTATCTCGCGTCCGAGCGAATCCTCTCGCAGCAACTGCAACTGCAGCAAGCGGCGTCAGCATCCGCGCAGAGGTTCGTGGATATCGAGACAACCCGTTACCAGATGGGCATCGACCCGTACATCAACGTCGTCACGGCGCAGAATACGCTGCTTCTCGACCAACAGTCGCTCGCGACCGCGCATACACAGCAGATGACCGCGTCCGTGCAGTTGATTGTTGCGCTGGGCGGAGGGTGGGACAGCACTCAGCTTCCTACACCAGGACAGGTATCGCAGCGGCTGACTCCGGCCGAGAGAACGATCCAAAGATAAGCCGGTTCTAATCTCCTTCCCCGGCGCACGTCTGATGCACAGGTAGCTCACCGCAAGGGCTGGGTACGTGCGTCGCTATTGATGCATGCGCGTTAAGAACCCTCTCATCGCTCTCCACTTTGGTTTGGCCCTCTGGCTGCATTTCTCTCTGCGGAAAGCGGAGGTGCGTGCATCATGCAGGTAACTACGGCAGCGTCGGACGCAATACAGCGCTACCTCGATTTGGCCAGCGACCAGATGAAGCTGACCGCGGAAAACGTGGCCAATGTCGACACGCCCGGCTATAAGACCCAGGGTTTCGATTTTGCGGGCGAGTTCTCCAAGGCACTCCATTCGACTGCGGGTTCGCTGGCCGCCCCAGTGCAGGCTTCAAACGTCGATGGCCTTACCGCGCGCCCGGACGGCAACAATGTCTCGCTTGACCGCGAAGGCATGCAGATGGCCAAGGCGCAGCTTGAATTTCGCACCGGCATCTCTCTTCTGCGCAATGAGTATTCGCGCATCATGAGCGCAATCCATGAGGACAGCAAGTGATACGCAAGCAGGTAAATCCGGTTATCCGTGGAGGGCGCCGATGAATCTCTTTGGTGTGATGGATATCAGCGCATCCGCGCTGCAAGCCGAGCGCGTCCGCGCCGAGGTGGTCGCCGCGAACATGGCAAACGCCGAGACAACCCGCACGGCGGAAGGCGGCCCTTACCGCAGGCAGCAGGTGGTCTTTCAGCAGGCAGGCGGCGATGGCTTCGCGGAGTCGCTTTTGGCCCAGGGAACACCTGCTTCCGGTGCGCTGATTATGAAACCCGGATCGCTGCGCGCATCGGCACCCGCAGGCGGCGTTCAAGTTGCAGGGGTCATTGCAGACTCGTCTGCCCCGCTGGAGCGCTACGATCCGACGCATCCTGACGCGGATGCGAATGGCTATGTGGCCTATCCGGACATCAATCCGCTGACGGAGATGGTGGACCTGATGGGCGCGACGCGTTCCTACGGCCTCAACGCCACCGCAGTCCAGGCAGAGAAGAATATGGTGGCGTCGTCACTCGAAATCCTGAAGTAAGGAGAGAACAATGATTCAGCCACTCACAAGCGCACTTCATACGGCAGTCACATCGTCCTCAGGACTTGCGGGCGCCTCTTCCGGAAACGTTGGCGCTCCTGCGGAGGCGTCCGCGGCTCCGTTCGGCGGTGTACTGCAGTCGCTCATGCAACAGACATCGGCACTGGATGGGCAGGCTTCGCAAGCAGTTACCGGCCTTCTCAGCGGCCAGGGCGTTGACATACACGACGCGATGATCGCAACGGAAAAGGCCGACATGGCGTTTGAGCTTGCCCTGCAGATTCGCAACAAGGCCGTGGGCGCTTACCAACAGATGATGGGCATGCAGTTTTAAGAGGATAGATGGCGGAACCAGGACAGGCCGGAACACAGTTGGCGCGGACAGGCGCCGCAGCGGGCGATGGCGTCGCCGGACTGACTACGCTTGTGGGGAAGGTCCGCACGTGGCTTGTCTCCATGCATCCCGCGCGCCGTCGCCAGCTGATACTGGCGACTCTGCTGATTGGCGCGGTAGTCGCGGCGCTGGGATGGTATGCCAATCGTCCGGACTGGCGGATGCTCTACTCGGGCCTGGAGTCGAAGGACCTGCAACAGGTGGCGCAGGAACTCTCCGGCGCTAACATTGCGTACCAGATGACTCCGGATGGCGGCGGCATTGAAGTGGATGCCGACCTGATCGACCGGGCGCGCATGGAAATTGCCACCAAGGGAATTCCGCAGACCGGACGCATGGGCTTCGAGCTCTTCGACAAGCCCAACTGGGTCGGTTCAGAATTCGATGAGAAGGTGAACTACCAGCGCGCGCTGGAGGGTGAACTGGAGCACACCATCGCTACGCTGGCGGCCGTTCGATCAGCCCGCGTGCATCTTGTGCTTCCGAAGGATTCGGAGTTCGGCGACGCGCCGCAGCAGGCCAAGGCCTCCGCTGTGCTGCAATTGCGGCGCTCCTCCCTGCCGCAGGAGCAGATCGATGGCATTCGCGGCCTGATCGCCGGAGCAGTTGAAAATCTGAGTCCGAATGACGTCACACTGGTCGATGCCGACGGCCATCTTAACCTCGCTGCACCCAGCGCGAGTCACACGGCAGGCGACGAAGAAGCGGCGCTGGAAGAGAAGCTGGTCGCGATGCTGGAACCGATGACTGGTCCCGGCAATCTTCGCGCCACGGTCAACGTCTCCTACGACCAGGGCAGTGAAGAGAAGACCGACGAGGTCTACGACCCAACACAGGTCGCCGCGCTTAGCATGCACCGCACGGAGCAGACTTCAGGGGATGCAAAGCCCCGTGCCGCGGGCGTGCCGGGCACAGCAAGCAATACGCCCGCGGCCACGCCGGCAAATGGTCAAGGGAAGGGAAGTGGAACTCCTCCACTGCTGCAGACGGCGAACCCCGCCGCGCAGGCGAATGCCGCGCAAAGCTCTCTGCCTGTCTATCCCCAAAGCGGTGGGCCTCAAACCGGTGAGACGATCACGGACGAAA
>DATCBR010000280.1:0-11807 GCA_036511765.1 Acidobacteriaceae bacterium
ACCACAATGGTCAGCGCTGCGCTCGCCGTCCCAATCGGCTGCGCCGCAAACGTCAGGCTTGCCGGGTTCAGTGTTATCGCGGCTGCCGCAGGCCCCTGCGCCGTCAGCAAAGGAATCTCCCAGATGCCGCGTCCGTAGGTCGACACACGCAGTTCGCCCGACCTGCCATCCCCGGTTGCCATGGCCGCGCTCGCGGCCAGACCTACGGCCGGCGCATTTGGCAGGCTTGTACCCATTACGCCCCAGCAGGCGGCTGTGACGCAGCTCGTCACCGCACCGGTCGCGTACACCCCTGTGTCCGTCGCTACGTAGACTGTATTTGCGTCGTTCGGGTCTGCGATCACCGCGTTCGCCGGAGCATTGGGCAGGTTTGCCGTGATGTTGGCCCAGCTTGCGCCCCCGTTCGTCGACCGGTAAAGATGCGGCACATTTGCGCCTCCCACGCCAAAGCCCATCACAGTCGCGTAGACGGTCATGCCGGTCGCATCGTGCGGGTCCGCGGTCACCGAAGAGATATCGAACGCTCCGGGATTGAAGACTCCGGCGTTGGCTGCGTCATTGGTGACGGTTGACAGCGCCGCATCGGCCCAACTTGTATTTGCGCTTGCCGTTCCCGCTGTGCGGTCCACAAACAGGTGGCCAGCGTAAGCCGCGCCACCGTCCTGTGCGCCCGCCATTCCGGCATACAGCACCGTCGAGCCTGCGTCCTGCACTGCGGCGGCGGCGCTCGCCGGACCGCCGGCGGCCAGCGACCGTACATACGCATTCGACACGCCGCACACGCCGTTTGCGCCGGACCCCAGCTCTGCGCTGACTTCGTTGGCGCCCGGCCATGTCGCGCCACTCTCGGCCGGTCCGCGCCACACACGGCACGTCCCGATCAGCGCGCTGGTCGTCAACTGCGGGTCGAGCAGCACCGGTGCGTCGATCAATGCGTCGTCATTCGCCACCTGCGCAAATCCGATCGTCGGCGCGCCTGCGAAATCCGCCGCCGAGCACGCGCTGCCTTTCCCGCAGTAGCGCAGGTTCACGCCCGCCGCGACCGACACGTACCAGTTCAGCGGATTCGCAGGATCGATCGCGACGGCGCCGCCCTCGCCTGCCGCAATCTGTGGCCAGGCTGCAGCCCCTGCCCCGGCACTGCGCGCGGAACTGGTCGCCGCCGTGCCATTCGTACCGAGGCCAGCGATCAGCGTTGCCGCGTCCGTTGGATCCTCAGCAAAACTGGCTACCTCAGCCAGCGACCCCAGCCCCGCATTCAGATTGTCGAAGTGGGTTTTGTCGTCCGTGGAGCATGGCGCCTGCTGCTGGTCGACTCCATCCGTCGAACGCCAGAGGCCGCCATCGTTACCCACAAAGATCAGCGGCAGACCGACGGTCCCCGCGCCGGCCAGCGCTGCAATCGTATGTTGCGCAGGCGAGACCATCGCGGGCGCAGCGCATCCGTTCTCGGCGTTCGTCGTGTTGCGCAGCAAGCATCCTGCCGCCAGTGAGCAGCGGTACAGATCCACCGTGCCTGCAAACAGCAGCGTGTCGCCGCCGCTTGCTACAGCATGCAGAGCGAGGTCATAGTCCGCCTGCGGAATCTTCGTGCTGCCGCTGCCTACCTCCAGTGGCGCGGAGTTCAGCCTCGTGCCGAATGCGATCTCGTTCGTCGCACAGCTTCCGCCCGAGACGGCGCACACGTCCTGCCAGAGTCCCTGGTCCAGATTGTTGATGTCCGCTGTGAGCGCAAAGGTGTCACCCGTAATCGGCTGCACCGCCAGCGCTCCGCGAAAAATCGGACAGTTCACGCTTCCAGACGAGCCGAAATTCGTCGGACATACGCCGAGGGTCAGCCCAGTTCCCGGCTGGTTCGGCAGCCGCGTCCAGGTCACACCGTCAGCGGATTCATAGTAGCCATGGAAGCGTACCGCCGCGTAAAACCGCTGCCGCACCGTATTCCACGCCACGGCTGTGACGGCATTGCCGGGCGCGCCGCCGGAGACTGGACGCTGCACGACCTGGGTACCGTCTTGGATGGTGGCCATCTTCCACGTCGCTCCTGCGTCCGTGGAGTAGTAGAGGCCCATCGTGCTGTAGGTTGCGTCGGGCGCATTTACAACCGTGCCTTCGGCTGATTGTGAGAGCGCCGCAACCACAACCCCCGGCGTCGCTGTGCTCCATGCGAAGCCCGCCACGCCCAGTCCGACAAAGCTGTGCAGCCCGCTGACGCCGTCGTTCGACTGCTGGGCCAGTGACCATGTTGTGCCGCCGTCCACGGACCGCAAGATCCCTTCGCCGTAATACGAGTCGGTCGCGTCGTTGGGGTCGCCTGTGCCGGTCAGCACAATGTTCGCGCCCGCGTATTGACCGACAGTCACCGCGCCAATGCTCAACGATGGCACGACCGGAGTCCCTGAGTTCGGACTGAAGACCGGCAGCGTATCCGTCAGCGGCGCAAAGGTTACATTGGCCGCTGCGCCCGCCGCGTTGGTGGACTTCCACACTCCGGCGCCGGTCGTTCCCAGATAGACCGTGTTTCCGGTGGCGTCTGCCGGATCGATCGCAATCGATGTCACGCGCCCCGTCACGTCGCCGAAGCTCTGGCTCGCCACCTGGGCTGGCCCTACAGCCGTCCACGCCGCGCCCAGGCCGACGGCCCGTGGCTGTGCTGCCTCCCCACTCCTCATACGAGGACTTGCGGAGCTGGAAGCCTGATCCTGCGTCATCTGCAGATGCTGCGCTCGCGCGTTACTGAGCGCCTGGGCAGCGGAGGTTCCGCCCGCTCCACTCCGCCCGGCAAGAAACCTCTGCGCGCGCAGCCGATACGCCGGGAGGTCAGTCGTTGCGGACTGCTGCGCTGGCGCACACAGCGGCGCAACAGCCATCAGCAACAACCCTGCGTATGCAATTCCCACCAGCTTCATTGGCCGACTCGACACAACTGACACAACTTCTCGTTGGCCACTGCGCCGCCGCCCCGCGCCGCATCGTCCTGCAATGCGGCAAGCTCAACCGGGGCCGGCCTGCGCCGGGCATCAGGACAGAGTGAGAAATATTCAGGCCGCCCGCTGCATCTCTCTGCGGTTGCTCATCGGGCGCCCTGTTGTGTCTTTCGGCAAATCAGCGTAAATCTTTATCGGCGTCGGTCCCGGGAGCATCGCGCGCGAACCAGCATTGCGGCGACCATCGGTAATGACCCGACCTCCGATGCGCCCCAGCCTACCATCCACCCGCTGCCCGCGCTCCAACTTTCTTCAAGCCCGTACTGGAGCCTTCCTTAGGTGCAACCGTCGGGAGTCAAACAAACGAAACGTGTTCTTCCCGAATTGGGAGCCGCTTTCCTTCGTATCGTCATAAGTGATTGGATTGAAATCCATACGGCGCTCTACACTGTCTCCTCTCCTGCGGTGACAGAGATGGAACCTCACGGCACGGTCGAAATTCCACAGGCGCACCAAACCGCCAGTGAGATTGTGGCCGCCGAGGCGTCTCCGCATACTTCCCTCTTCTCGCGGCGACGCTGGTATGTCCGAGCTTTCAGTGTCGTTGTCCTGGTCGTGCTCGCGTGGCTTGTGCGCGTCTGGCTGAACCGGACCTTTGGTTTACAACTCCACTACCTCACCTACTTCCCCGCTGTCTTCCTGGCCGCCCAGCTCTTCGGTACTGTGGAAGGGCTGTGCGCCACCTTTGCCGCCGTTTTGCTCGCAGTCAACCCGCTGGCACCCGGCGCGCTGGCGGGCCTTACCCTTGCTGACAAGGCCTCTATCGTTATTCTTGTTCTCTCAGGCATTGGGCTCAGTGTTGTGGCCGGCGCGCTGCGCAACTGCACGGATCATTTGCGTAGAGCGCTGGAGAACCTGCAATCCACTCGCGAGAAGATAACTGACGAGCAGCGCCGGCTTCGCTCGACAAACACTCACTTTGGCACCGTCCTCCAATCCGCCGACGAGGCGATCACCAGCATCGACATGTCGGGCTTGTACACGAGTTGGAACAAAGGCGCCGAGAGGGTCTTCGGCTATACCGCTGAGGAGATGATCGGCCAGCCCTTCGCGAGACTGCTTCCGGCCCAGCAAGTGGCTGAGGCCAAAGATCTGATCGCCCGCCTCGCCCGCGCGGAGGTAGTAGAAAACATCGACGCTGTGCGCATCGCTAAAGACGGCCATTCAGTCCACGTTAACGCCACGATCACTCCAATCCGCGATGAGGCCGGCAATATCGTGGGGGCCTCGGCCGTCGCCCGCGACATTACGGAGCAGCTCAGGTTGCAGGATGACCAGCTGCGGCTGCATGAGGCCACTACCCGATTCGACACTGTCCTCGCCTCAACGGACGAGGCCATTATCGGCAAGGACATCCATGGCGTTGTCACCAGTTGGAACAAGGGCGCGGAGGCCATCTTCGGTTACACCGCCGAGGAGATGATGGGGCAGCCCCTGCGGCGTCTGTTACCCACGGGACGCGAAACCGAGGAGGATGAAATCCTTGCCCGCATTCTGCGCGGCGAGGTGGTCGAAAAGCTCAACGCCCAGCGGATCGCCAAAGACGGCAGCATTGTGTATCTGAATCTCACGGTCTCACCCATCCGCGATCAGCTGGGCAATGTGATCGGCGCCTCCAAGGTGGCCCGGGACATCACCGAGACCATCCGGCTCCAGAAGCAGTTGCAGCAGTCGCAGAAGATGGAGGCCATCGGCCAGCTTGCGGGCGGCATCGCGCATGACTTCAACAACCTGCTCGCCATCATCTCGGGCGCGCTCGAGCTTCAACTGCCGCTGCTAACCGGCAATGAAGAGGCCACCCGCCGCTGGGAGGTCGCCAGCCGCGCTGCCCGCAGCGGCGCGGAGCTGACCCGCCGCCTGCTCGCGTTCTCCAGCATGGAACACTTCAAGGTCGCGCCCACGGACCTCAACCATTCCCTTCGCAGCACGATGGAGATGGCGCAGCGGCTGATCGGGCCGGAGATCAGGATGCACCTGAACCTGGAGAAGTCCACCGCGCCCATCCTCGTAGACCCGGCCGCCCTCGAAAGCGCCGTACTCAACCTGGTCATCAATGCGCGCGACGCCATGATGCCCAGAGGCGGGACGCTTACCGTCGGCACCCGCACCGCTGAGTTGGAGGAGAGCTTTACCGCGACGCTCACCGGCCCTATCCAGGCCGGCTCCTATGCCTGCGTCTCCATCTCGGACACCGGTTGCGGCATGTCGCCGGAGGTGCTGGAACGCTCCTGCGAACCCTTCTTCACCACCAAGGAGCGTGGCCGCGGGACTGGACTGGGCCTCTCCATGGTCTATGGCTTCGTGAAACACTCCGGCGGCGGCATACGCATCTACAGCGAGGTCGGTTACGGCACCACCATCACTTTCTACCTGCCGTTCGACGGTTCAACCCGCCCCTCGCCCGTCGCAGTCCGTTCCGCCCCGGAAAAGGAGCCGCAGACCCACCGCACCGGACACATTCTCATCGTGGACGATGAGGCCGAGTTGCTCGAGATATCAGTCTCCTACCTGACGACGCGCGGCTACACCGCCAGCGGCGTCCGCGATGCCAAAGAGGCGCTGGCCTTCTTTGCCAACCACGGCCCTGTCGACGTTCTGGTCACCGACATCGTGATGGGCGGCGGGATGGATGGCATGGAGCTGGCCCAGGAGGTTCATCGCCTCTATCCAGATACCCGGATCATTTACTCCTCCGGCTTTCCCGCCGATGCGCTCTCCATACGCAGTCTGCCGCTGGCAGACTCGCTTGTGCTGCAAAAGCCCTACCGGCTCTCCGAGCTGGGCGGATCCATCGACCATGCGCTGGGAATCAGCAAGATCCTGGCCCCAGCTGCGCGCGCGCATACCTTACCTTCCGCGGAAGATGCCTTCGCCCCTCCTGGTCCGCCCAGCCCGGTTCCTTAGCGCAATTGGAACGCCTCGCCCTTCAGTTCGCGCATCTGCTCGATGTACAGCTTGGAGTCGAACTTCCGCCCGGTGCTGGCGCCGGACATGTAGCGGATCTTTCCGAATACAGCCCGCTCGCCCCACGCGCGGTCGAACTTGCCGACAATCGCCCACGCTACGCCCGCATAGCCATTGGGGTCGCGCCCGTCGAGGAAGTACTTGTCGTTCAGGTGCACGGCTCGCTTGTGTGCCGTTGCCACATCGGGCGACCACTCGAGTATCTTCTTCGCCCAGTACATGCGCATGACGTTGTGCATCCAGCCGAAGTGCGTCATCTGCGTCTGCGCGGCGTTCCATAAGTCGTCATGGGTCTCGCCATGCTCGAGCTCGGCAAGTGAATACAGGTGCTCGCGCTCGTCTTTGGCGTGCTCCGCGATGGTCTTCTTCGCCCAGTCCTCGGCGCACTTTGCCGAATCATAATGCGGCGTGTGCTTCACGAAGTTGACCGCCAGTTCGCGCCATACGATTAGCTCGTCGAAGAAGGCATCGCGCGTTGCGTGCAGTGTGCGGTCCCTTTTCGCAGCTTCGTCGGCAGCCAGTGCAATGGTCAGTGGCCCGATATGCCCAAAATGCAGGTAGGGCGAGAGCATCGTTGTGCCGTCCAGCTCCGGGCGGTTGCGGTCGCGCTCGTAGTTGCGCAATAGCTTTGTTACAAAGTGCGTGAGCCGCTTCTTCGCTGCGTGATGCCCGCCAACCCACTCGTCTACCGGTTGCACACTACGGTCGAGTTCCTTCCAGCCGCGGGTCATGTCCTCGCGCGGCGAGTCAGCGAGAAAACCTTTCGCCTGTTTCCACTGGCGCTCCGCCCTGGGGTTGCGGTACGGCTGTAGGAACTCCGGCAGCCGTCGCTGCAGACGGGGACGGATGGTGTAGGCGCCATACTGCGCCCGCTCGATTAGCTTCGACGGCACGACCACGTCCGCATCCACCGTCCAGAACGGGATGCGCAACCTGGCGGCAAGATCGCGCCGCCATTGCTCCGGCGCGCGCATGGGGTTCTCATCGCCGATGAGCATCGCCGCACCGACATCCTCCAACAGCCGCTCGTGCGATTCGTTGGGCGCGTTGCGCAGCACGAATGCAATGCCGCGTTCGGCGAGGTCTTCTTCGACATCGACCAGACCGCGGTTGAGGAACGCATAGTGCCGCAGGTTGGCGTGAGGGAAGTTGGCGATTCCGGCGAAGTAGACGACCAATGGCAGTCCCAACGCATTCGCCACATCCACAGCTACATCCAGCGCATGGTTGTCGTGGCCGCGCTGTGCCCGCTGCATCCAGTAGACGACGCACTTTCCGTCCTTGGCCGGCGCTCCGCCGCGGCGCACCAGGACGCGCGGATCTTCCGTCAGGTCCCGCAAGGCAGCCGGTGTTTCCTGGTCTTGCTCGCCCATCGCGCCAGTGTACCGTTACGCGGGAAGGCGTTTTGTGTGGCGCCAACAATCGGTCTGCGAATCGTTCGCGCAGTCGTCGCAAGCTGAATCAAGCCTCACGTTCCCGGATGCGGAAATACTCCCAGGTCGGCGAGGCCGTTGACGAAGTATTGCGCCGCCAACGCGACCAGCAGCAGACCCATGATGCGGACAAGAATGCGGATACCCGTCTCGCCCAGCAGCCGGACTACTTTGTCTGAATTTCCCAGCACCAGATAACTGGCCACCGCGGTCACCGCAATCGCAATCAGAATTGCCATCATCTGCCACGGCCTCTGCACCTGGCCGACAAGCACCATCACGGACGTGATCGCGCCTGGCCCTGCCAGCATGGGCACGCCCAGCGGCACAATGCCTGCCTCCTCCTTGCGCGCGGCGGCCTCGGTATCGCCTTGCGCCTCCTGCGTGGGCGAGCGCTTGGCCTCGAGCATGTCCAGGCCGATCATCAACAGGATCACCCCACCGGCAATCTCAAACGCGGGCAGCGTGATGCCAAAGACGCGGAAGATGGCCTCGCCGGCCAGCGCAAAGGCTGACAGCACGATCAGCGCAGTCAGCGCGCCTTTGCGGGCCGTGCGCCTGCGCCGCGCGGAGTCCGCGCCATCCGTGATAGCGAGGAACGTCGGCAGCGCCGCGAAGGGATCCACCAAAAAGAAGATCGAGCTCAGCGCCAGCAGCGAAAACCGCACATACGCGGAGTTCTGCAGGCCCCACAGGCCTGAGATATGAGGTTCGAAGGCCATCGGCCTATTGTTGCATCGTCAGCCTGTGCGGCGCTCGCGGTACCAAAGCAGTTCCGGTCCCTCGCATCTCCGCGCAGATTGAGGGTGCGAGCGATACCACCTCGGTATAATAGGGAATCGGGGCGCTCTCCGAGACAATCAAGGCAGCAAAGGGAGCAAGCGATGCCAATCGAAACCACCAAAAATATCTGGCGCAACGGCCAGATGATCCCTTGGGAAGACGCGAATATCCACGTGATGTCGCACGTGGTCCACTACGGCACCTCGGTCTTCGAGGGGCTGCGCTGCTACACGCCGGGCATCTTCCGGCTGCAGGAGCACATGCAGCGCCTGCTGGACTCCGCGAAGATCTATCGCATGCCCATCCCCTACTCGCTTGACGAGCTGTGCTCCGCAGTGGTCGACGTGGTCGAGGCCAACGGCGTCTCGCCCTGCTACATCCGGCCCATCGCCTTCCGCGGCTACGGTGAGATTGGCGTCAATCCGCTGAAGTCGCCGGTCGATGTCTTCATCGCCAACTTCCCCTGGGGCAAGTACGTTCCCGGTAATGATGGCGCGGACGTATGCATCTCCAGTTGGAACCGGCTCGCGCCCAACACCATGCCGTCGCTGGCCAAGGTGGGCGCGAATTACATGAACTCACAGCTCATCCGCATGGAGGCCGAGATCAACGGCTACTCGGAGGGCATTGCGCTCGACGTAAACGGCTACCTCTCCGAAGGCTCCGGCGAGAACCTCTTCCTGGTGAAAAACGGAACGCTCTACACCACGCCGCTGGCGAACTCGGTGCTGAACGGCATCACGCGCGCCTCTGTCATCAGCATCGCAAAGGAGCTGGATATTCCTGTGGTCGAGCAGGCGATGCCGCGCGAGATGATTTACATCGCCGACGAGGCGTTCTTCACTGGCACCGCCGCCGAGGTGACGCACCTGCGGTCTGTCGACAAGATTCTGGTCGCGGACGGAAAGATGGGACCCATCACCTCCGCGCTGCACGCCGAGTTCTTCTCGATCGTGAACGGCCAGAAACCCGACCGCTACGGCTGGCTCACGCCGGTCAAGGTAAACGCAGGCGAGCCTGTCGGCGTCTAGCCTACTTACAGCAACTCCACAAACTGCGAGGCCGCGAAGTTGATTCGCGGTCTTCGTTTTTCTAGGGGAGAATGACTCAACGCACCACGCGGAACGTCCGCTCCCAGCGCGCGAAGCTCAGCAGCGATTGGGCGGTTCCCTGATGCTTCGTCGCGCCCTCGCCTGGCATGGCGCTCGCCTCAGGCTGGCCCGGAGTCTCCGCTTCGCCGTTGTTGAGAGAGAAGTAAATCAGCACGGGTTTGCCTACGATGTTTTCGCTTGGCACGAATCCCCAGTAACGGCTGTCTTCGCTGTCATTGCGGTTGTCGCCCAGCACAAAGTAGCTGTCCGCAGGGACGGTGAGCTCGCCGTTTGCCACGCGCGAGCGCATCTCCACCCACCAGTGCGCGCTTACGCCGGGGTCGGCGCGGTCCAGGTGGGGAAATTCGTCCCGATAGCTGTCCTCCGGCGCCGGCGTATAGATCGCGTAGGGCTCATCGAGCGTCTGCCCGTTCACATACACGCGGCCTTCATGCAGGCGTATGCGGTCGCCGGGCAGGCCGACCACTCGCTTGACCAGATGCATCGTCGCGTCCACAGGAAAGTGGAAGATCACGATGTCCCCGCGCCGGACTACTCCCAGCGGCGCAAAGATGTGCGGCCAGCCCTCCGCTCCCGCTTGTTTTTCCACCAGCAGAAAGTCGCCGATCAGCAACGTCGGCTCCATCGATCCGGACGGGATGCGAAAAGGCTGCACTGTAAACGTCAGGATGAACAGCGCGACCGCCAGCATGGTCAGCAGCGACTGCAAGGATGCGAGCAGGCCATGCGAATGGGAATGAGGATGTGTGGGTGCGCGAACGGCCTTGTTCATCGTCGTCGCCGGCGTATCCAGCTGCCCTGACGCATCCACCACTCTCGCTGAATTGGTAGCGGGGGTGCCAGGCGCAATCATCGCGGGGCCTCTGCCGCGGCGTGTTTTGCCGCCTTGCCCGCGCTCCTGGTTGCACTGGGAACAGCAACGCCTCCCAGCGCCAGCCTGGCCGCCTCCTGCTGCGCCAGCTTCTTGGTGGTACCCTCAGCCTCTGCGAGTGTCTTCCAGCCTTCGCCTTCAGCGATCCGCACTTCGATGCGAAAACGCTTGCGATGGTCCGGCCCGCTCTGGTCAATCAGCACATACCTCGGCTGTCCCGCACCGATCGCTTGTAACCGCTCCTGTAGTGCCGATTTGTAATCGCCGACAGCGCCCGAGAACGGACCGCTTGCATCGAGCGCATTCTCCAGCTCGGTATGGGCCGGCTCCACGATATGCCGCATCACAAAGTCGCGCGCCGGGGCCAGCCCCCCGTCCAGATACATCGCCGCAATCACCGCCTCCAGCGCATTGGCCAGCAGCGCGGGCTTCTTCTGGCCGCCGGAGTGCTGCTCCCCGCGACCCATCCGCAGCATCGGTCCCAGTTCAATGCGCTGCGCCACCTGCGCGAGATTGCGGCTGCTCACCAGTGACGCGCGCAGCCGTGTCAGGTCGCCCTCGCGCAGATTTGGAAAGCGCCGATAGAGCGCCTCAGCCACCAGCAGCCCCAGCACGGCGTCGCCGATAAACTCCAGCCGCTCATTGTCCGAACCCGGGTCGGGCATGCGCTCTGGATTGCGCTCGTACGCCAGCGAGCTGTGCGTCAGCGCCAACGCGAGCAGTTGCGGCTGCTTGAACTTATAGTCGAAGAAGTGGTCGCCGGACAGGTCGACGGCTTGCGCGCCCACTCCGTTGACAGCAGAGGACGCTGCGGATTTCGCGGCGCCGCTTTGCCGGGGCTTGGCCGCATTGTCCTGGCGCGTCGTCACAGATTATCTTCTCCGCTTGGATTTCAGTGTATTGAAAGGCTCCAGGCCTGAACCCGCGCGCACCTGAATGTTCACGTGTTATTTCTGCGATTCCGGGCGATACGCTTGCTTCTCGGCCTTCCCTGTCGGATCGAGCGGCGCGTCTCCCTGCTCGTCGGATGAGGCCGCCGTGCGACGTGGCAGAGCAAACGGCTCTTTGATGCCTTTCTCCGCGGCGGCCCTGGTGTCGGGCTGGCTGTCGCGATTGGCCAGTGCCGCCTTGTACTCCGCGATCGCCTTCTCGCGCTCCGGTCGCGCATCGGGATTGCCGGCATCGCGCGCCAGGTCATACAGCCGGCCCAGATAGATGTGCGCCCATGCCGTGATTCGCGGATCGCGCGAGAACTGGATGGTCTTGGTCAGATGGTCCAGTGCTTCATCCGCATCGCCCCTCATCAGGTCCACGCGTCCCAGCAGATAATGCGCCCGCGCATCCGATGGGTCCGCCTTCAGCGCCGTCTGCGCGATCTCCTCCGCGCCGCCCACGTTCTCTTTGTCGCCTTTGCTCAATTTCAGCTCGGCAAGATCCATGCCGGTGGGCGCCTTCGCCTTTGGCCGCGAGTGCCCGCGCAGCACAGGGTCAATGCCGGAACCTTGCGGCAGAAACGCAATCTGTTCGTCGTGATGCGCCTCGCGCGCCACATCCATCCCGTAGACCATCGGCCCAATCGCTTCCTGCAATCCAGTTCCGGTCTTCTCAAGCTTGGTCAGTTCGTCGTAGAAATACTCAACCAGCACCCAACCCTGCC
>DATCBR010000281.1:0-4117 GCA_036511765.1 Acidobacteriaceae bacterium
TCTCCGAGACCACCTTCATCCTGCCGCGCCCGCCGGAGATCGAGCGCGAACGTGGCGTGCAGGTGCGCATCTTCACCGTGGCCGAAGAGCTGGAGTTCGCAGGACACCCCACGCTGGGCACCGCTGCCTGGCTGCATCTCAATCACCCAGCCCTCGCAGGATCGCAGGCCATCACGCTCGATCTGCGCGTCGGGCAGATTCCGGTCACCTTCGCTCTCCAGCAGAGCGGCCTCGGCGTCTTCGGCACGATGCGGCAGAAGGACCCCGTCTTCGGCCAGGTACATGATCGCGCAGAGGTCGCTCGCGCAATCGGCATGGCCATCGGCGACCTCGACCCCGATCTGCCCATCCAGACAGTCTCCACCGGCATGCCATTCTGCATCGTGCCGCTGCGCTCACTGGACGTTGCAGCGCGGCTCGCGGTCCCGCAAACACTCGCGCAGGCGTATCTCGCGCAAACCGACGCCAGGTTCTTTCACTGCATCACGCGTGCGGACACGGCTGCAACCGGCGCACACTGGCACGCGCGTATGCAGTTCTACAACGGAGAAGATCCCGCCACCGGCTCGGCCTCCGGCTGCGCGATCGCGTATCTCGTGCGCCACTCGCTCGCCGCAAGCGACGAGCGGATCGCCATCGAACAAGGCGTCGAGATGCTGCGCCCCAGCCGCATTTACGTCTCTGCATCGCGCGATGGCGACCGCGTAAGCAATGTCCAGGTAGGAGGCCGCACCATTCCCGTTGCAACAGGACGCTTCTTTCTTCCCTGAGCACCCGCTTTTTCACAACGCCTCGTCGGCGAATCTCCTAGAGCAATGCGCCCGTTTGAAAAATCGGTGAATACGCTATGTAAAAAGCCTGTGCATTTCGTTTATCTTTCGCTGTTGCCAAGTTAGGTGCGCCTTCGTACTGTGGTGAAGCGATGGGGGCTGATGTGGGGCCTTCCAGCAACCTGACAATCTCGTTCGCAAGGACAAAGCGAGGTTCAACCCGCAGTTCGCAGTACTTTTTTCGCACAATCTGAGTTGAGAGAGACACCGAAGCCGCACGGTTGCGGCCTGTCGATGGCGTCCTGATCCGGCTGCAAGATGCAGACCCGCCAGTTACTGGCGATCGTCTGACCAGCGTGCAGCACGGCCCGCGCCCGGCAATCCCGCATGGCAACCCATGTGGCAATGGCGCCTCTCTCGCACCCGCGGTTCGCGTACGGCAAGAGCAGCAGCCCGGCGGACCATATAGCTGACTCCTCGCGGAGCAGACGGGAGAGCTTTGCCCTGAATGCATCCTTCAGGGCGCGCAATCCTCCGGCATCTCCGCGAACCAGCTTGGCTCCCGCCGAAGCAAAAGCCTTCCGGCTCGGACCGTGGGTCAACATCGCAACGCCGCAGCGGTGCCGCGCCAATCAGCGCCCACTTCAACTGCGCCTTCCGCTGAGCGCGCGTCCACCGGCCCCGAAGCCGGCAGGTGCGCGTCATGGCAGAAATCCGAGCACGCATGCGCCCCAAGAAAAACATTCTCTGCGTCGACGACAATGAACAGGTCCTCTCCGTCCGCACTTTTCTGCTTGAAACTCGCGGTTACCGCGTGACGGCTGCAACCAATCCGCAGGAAGCGCTGGCATATATACAGAACTCCGTTCCCGGCTCCATCGATCTGCTGCTCTGCGACCTGCTGATGCCGCAGATGGACGGCAATGAACTGGTACGCCGCGCCAAGCAGTTGCATCCATCGCTCCCCGCGATGATCGTCTCCGGCACTGTCACCGGCTATGACCGCGCCGGCCGCGCCGATGTGTTCCTTCCCAAGGGCGCCTGCTCTGCTGCGGAGATGCTGGAGCGCATTCGGGTGCTGGTCGCGCGCAAACGCGGACCAAAGAAAGCCGTCCTTGCCCCGCCAACCGCCCAAGCCGAACAATACGGCTCCGTCGCCGCCTCGGCGTAACTCCGCTCGCGTTCTCAACGACGGATTTGTGCGGATCGCCTTTCTCATGTTCCCAATCCGCGTTCATCCGTGAAGATCCGTGGTTGCTTTTAGCTTTTTTTTGCCGTCATTCGCGCCGCCGTCCTCGCATCGCGGATCAGATCGGGAATGCCGACACCATGGAGCGCGTTGCCAAGGATCGTCAGCCCCGCCAGCCCCGGCAGCGCGCGCAGCCGTCCCTCCAGCTCAGCAACGCGGTCCGGATGGCCCACCTCGTATTGCGGCAGCGAGTTGGGCCAGCGGCGCACAATGGTCAGCACCGGCGGCGGAGCAGGCATGTGTGCAGCTAAGGGCGCAGTGGAGTGCAGGATGCGCGCCATCTCCATGCGGGCGATCGCAGCAATCTCATCGTTAATGCAGTTGGTCACGCGCGTCGCCGCCGCACCGCCAAAGAACGCCCGCACCAGCCGCCCGCCGGACGGAACGCGGTGGGCGAACTTCTGGTCCGTGAAGGTGCACGCCAGCAGCACACTGCCGCGCGAATCGGCCATGCCGTCCGCATGTGTCTGGCTCGGCGGCACCAGGAACCCGAAGCCTGCGGGCAGCGGGAACTGCGCAGCATCTGCATAAGCGAACGCGACCAGGACCGCCGAGCTCGACTCGGCAGGCAGCAATCCGGCTGCATGTTGGTCCAGCTGCGTCAGCAACTCGCGCGTGGCATTTAGTGGAGTCGCCAGCAGCACGGCATCGAAGTCCTCCGAGGCATGGCGTTTGTCGGCAGTTGCCGCGTTCACTGTCCATGGCCGCGTGTTGGATCCGCGAGCATTCGCCTGCACTGCGGTCACTCTCGTTCCTCTGCGGATCCACTCCGCCGGAATTGCACCAGCAAGACGGTCTACCAAAGTGCCAAGTCCGGAACGCAGCGCCGTAAAAATTGGTAGCTGTGCGCGGACTTTAGCATTTTGCGCGTGAAGCCCTGCAATCACCGAGCCGTACTTCCGTTCCAGATCGACGAACGCAGGCATCACCGCGCGCACGCTCAACCTCCGCACGTCGCCGCCAAACACGCCGCTCAACAGCGGCGCAGCAACGCGGTCCAGCACCTCCGGCCCGAAGTGTCGCAACGTGAAGTCGGCAACCGATTCATCTTGCGCAGGTGCAGCCGCGCGCAACTCTTCCGCGCGCGCAGGCTCAGCGCGATACGCAGCAATTGCCGCCTCGCTGAACAGCGGCGAAGTCGCCAGCGAATCCAGCGCCGCCAGACTCGCCGGTGCCATCATGTTCAGGCCATCCGGCATCGGCGCCAGGCGGCCCGAAGGATGGCCAGTCGTGGTCAGAAAAATATGCGTCTTGCGCGTCGCATCGTTCGACCCGATCAGTTCGTCCGCCAGACCAAGCTCCACGGCAAGCTCGCGCGCCCACGGCTTCGCGCTCACCCAGCCGTCCGGCCCACACTCGATCGTGAAGCCACCCTCGCGGACCGTCTCAATCAGCCCGCCAAGCCGGTGCGATGCCTCGAAGAGGACGGCTTCAATCTCTGCGCCTTCACTCGCAAGCCGCGCCAACTCGTACGCGGCAGTCAGACCTGCAATCCCTCCACCGACGATGGCGACGCGGCGCATTCCCCTCTGAGGTTACAGGTTCCACGCCGCGCCACGCGAGAGGTAGCAAATCAACCGGGCAGATGCCTGAGCACGATACGGACGAGGGCCTCAGTCAACAGGGGCGAGTCATTCAGCGATTTCGGCCGGATCAGCGTCATGCCCAGCGAGCCCGCCGTCGCCGTGAAGGCGATGTCGATGTCGTACAGCACCTCAACGTGATCGCACACAAAACCGATTGGCTGCAGCACAACGCCGCGATGGCCTTCTTTCGCCAGCGCGGCCAGCGTATCCTCTACCGTCGGTCCGATCCATGGGCCTCCGGCGACGCCCTGGCTCTGAAAGGCAAAGAAGTACTCACGCGGTGCAACCGCCGCGAATTGGTGATCAACACCCAACAGCTCGACCGCCTTCTTGAAGACCAGCGCAGCCGTGCGCTTGGCCTCAACCGGATAGGGATCCGGTGTCGTCTGCGCCGACCCGCCATGATGTTCGGACGCAGCTGAGATGATCGTTCGGCATGGCACCGAGTGCGCCGTGAAGAGCACTGGCAGCGCAGCTCCCTTCCTTGCCCCGCTTGGCTCGGCCGCCTCAGC
>DATCBR010000282.1:0-4150 GCA_036511765.1 Acidobacteriaceae bacterium
GGGGTATCTATGTTCCTTCTTTTCTTCTAGTTGCAGCAAATCTGTTGTACCTTCTTGAAAAGAGAGTCGCTTGCAGCTATGTGTTTGATTCTGCGAACGGCCTCAAGCGCGATGGGCCGCGTCTGGAATCCATAGGCCACACAGCTTCCTTCCCAGAGTCCCCCTACTTTCTATTCTAGTGAATTGGCACGGGGAGTTTTGGCGTGGAAGCGGTTTGGATGGTGCAGGTTGAAAGAAGAAACTTGACACGTATGCGAGGTAGGTGGCGAACGTTGACCTGCGTGCAGCGCTTCGTCATCCTCTCGCCAATCTCTTCTTCGCAGTGCGTGACGCTACCTTCTTTGGCGCAGATTTCTTTTCAGCCCTCTTCTTCACTCGCTTCGGCGTTTCCTTCGGCAGCGAAGCGACATAGGCCATGGCCTCCCGCAGCAGCTTCAGGTTCTCCCTAGCCGCGATGTTTGGGACCACAACCCACTCGCGCATGGTTCGCTCGCCCATCTGCAACGGATGCATCTCGCCGCCGCTCCCAATCAGTTCAGCGATGCGGGCCTCAGGCAGCTTCAGCGCAGCGCTCTCGTCGGTCCGGGTGAAGGCGAAGATTTTGTCGCCCACATGCAGCGAGCCGCCGCCGAACTTCCCGCCGGCAATGCAGCCCGGGATCCTGCGACCCAGCTCCTCGGCCATCTGCTGACGGGCGTTCATCGCGCACCCCCTCCACAGCGGCTATTTTCTTCAGTTCGAGCGCTATAGCGGTTCATCTAAATGCGAACTTCCATGTCTGGCTTGGCGTTTGCCAAGAACCTCTCAATCTTGGCTAACTGCTCGCCGCGCACACGAAACCGCTCGGGCTGGACGATCACTGACATCAACGTGGAATCGACCTTGGCGCTTGGATCAAGCAATCTTTCGTCGTAAGCAAGGATTCCGATGCGACCAATTCCAGTTGAATCGAACAATGCTTCATATTGATCGAGCTTCCGCAGAGTTGGAAGAGTGTCTGCGCTCGCCTGAATAGCAAGATACCTGTAATGGACAGGCAGCGCCTTCAGGGGCGCCAGCCACTTGCGAATCCCCGTTTCGGTGGGCAGGATCGCTAGCTGAACGATCTGAACTCCATATACATCACCGCTCCCCCCGCGATCCACTGCCAGGACATCTATGCCAGAAGAACCTGGAACTCTCGGCTTCAAGTAGACGTGGGGTACGGAAAGCTGCTGGCGCAGCAGTGCGGAAATCGCGTTGATTACTCTGCCATGGCTCAAACGAACACTCAGTCTTCGGGTGCTGTCTTCGACTGCATGAATCATGATGACCTCTTTACAACTATGATCGAGTAGACCCACTCCTGGAAGCGTTCACTCGTGATAGCCAGGGAGTTGGCCAACTCATATGAAATGGGCGCATCTCCGTAGGAGACGGCAGTCTTCCTCGCAAGCAACGACTTTAGGTGCTTCAGCCCATTGCGATTGAGTTTATTTGCGTTGCACGCAAGTTCCGTTTCGGTGATAGCGTGACTGTGATCGGGGCTCTTGGGGCGTCTGCCAGTCAAACTCAATAAGAGCGCATCGTTCAAGGCGATCGCAGAATGCACCGATAGCAACGCCGTAGCTGCCGCATAGTCGCTTTCCTCGCGCACGAGGTCGCGGGCCGACGCAAGCTGTTCTGCTCTCTCTAGAAAAATCTCGACCATGTGCTAGAGCGACCCGCTTCCCTAAACTGTAAAGCAAAAGGCCCCCGCGTTGGCGGAGGCCCTTCACCGGTGATGCTCTCTCGCTACTTCGCTGCTGCGGCTGCTGCCTTTGCCTTGCCGGCATCGGCGGTCGCGACCTTGCGGCGGAAGCGCTCCACGCGGCCCGCCGTATCCACCAGCTTCTGCTTGCCGGTAAAGAATGGGTGGCACTGCGAACAGATTTCGACCACAATGTCGCCTTTCGTCGAGCGCGTCTCAAACACATTGCCGCACGCGCACTTCACGTTGATGTTCTCGTAGTTCGGGTGAATTCCCTCTTTTGGCATACTTCTCCTGTTGGCTTACGCGCGCAGCCTGAGATCCTGCGACGCTGCCGCTTTGCTCTTTGAATTTGCCGCCTGCCTCGCGGTCCGCTTGCAACGGGCATACTCACCGTCACATCGGTTTGCCTGTCGCGCTGGCTTGTTTCCAAGCCGGCTGGCTGACTTGTCTATCTATCCTCAGATTACATTGGATTCCCACACCAGGCAATCCGATTCGCCCCGCCCATTCTGCGCGATACTGAAAGACGTGAGCGCGCGCCCGGTGCGCGCCGAAACAGGAGTCCCCCCTGGCCATGGCCACCCCAGTTGAGATCTGCAGCCTCTGCGAGGGCAACGGTCTGCGTGTGGTGGTCGAGAACGGCCGATCGATGGCCCGCCAGTGCGAGTGCCGGGCGAATCGGCGCACGGCCCGCGCCATGAATCGCGCGCGCATCCCCCGCCGGTATGAGCACTGCTCGCTCGAGAACTACGAACTGCTCCGCAACTCCGACCGCTCGCTCTCCGCCGCTCATCTTCGCGCGCGCAAGTTCGTCGAGGGCTATCCGGTTGAGACCGCCGGCACCGGCCTTTTGCTCACCGGCTCCATCGGCGTGGGCAAGACGCACCTCGCCGTCGGCATCCTGCAGGCGCTGGTTGCCGAACGCGGCGCCAGCGGCCTCTTTTACGACTACCGCGACCTGCTGAAGCAGGTGCAGAACAGCTACAACCAGTCGGTCGCGGCCACCGAACTCGAAGTGCTGCGCCCGGTCTTCGAGGCCGAGGTGCTGGTGCTCGACGAGCTGGGCGCGGCCAAGCCAACGGACTGGGTCTGGGACACGGTCGCGCACATCCTGAACACGCGCTACAACGACCGCCGGACGACGATCATTACCACCAACTACAGCAACGCAGCGCCGCTGGGCACGGAGCCCGCATCCCCGCGAGCGGCAATGCGTGAGGAGACACTCGGCGACCGCATCGGCGAACGCATGCGATCCCGGCTGCAGGAGATGTGTGTCGTGATCGAGATGCACGGCGAAGACTTCCGCCAGAAGGTAAAGCGCGCCAGCTTCGCATAGCCGCGAACTTGTAAGTGGTATCGTCCACCTACGATGATCCAGCTCGAACTCAGGCCCGAAATCGAAGCTCAGCTGGCCGCCGAGGCGCAGGCCCGGGGGCTTGCGCTCGACCGCTATATTGAAGAGATCGTTACCGCGAACGCGGAAGAAGAAGTCCGCCTCAACCAGGCTCTTCAGCAGGGTTTGCACGAGATCGCCGTGGGCGACACGCGGCCTGCCCGGCAGGTATTCGCGGAGCTCCGCGAAGAATATGGCATACGGGATTAGGCTCGCGCAGCAGGCCGTCCGCGATTTGAGGGAAATCTACCAGTTCATTCAGGCAGAGGACTCGGTCGCCGCACGCGCCTGGTTTCTTGGGCTGGAATCGGCGATATTCAGCCTTGAATCCATGCGTACCGAGGATCATTGACCCCCGAAAATGCCGGTCTGCGGCATCTTCTCTACGGTAACCGGCCGCACATCTATCGCATCATTTACTCAATCGACGAGCAGGCCGGCGAGGTCAACGTCGCGCAGATTCGTCATGGCGCGCGGTTTCCGTTTCGCACGAAGTAGCGGCGTTGTGACTTCCGCCAGAAGGTAAAACGCGCCAGCTTCGCATAGAAGCGGGCGCACAAATGTTTGAGCTGCAAATTTCTTAGATCGTCGTCTTGATTTTAGATCGTAGCCTTGATCAGCAGCAGGCAGGCGCCGCCCAGGCCGGCGACCCAGTAGACGATATCGCCCGGGTGCATGCTTTCCATGTAGCGCCCGATGCGCGTGTCTGCCAGCATCGCGATTCCCAGCGGCGCACGACGTTGCTTCACGTCGCACGCGGAGGTCTGCGCCTGCAGGCGCTCCGCATTGGTGATGGTGGACTGGCAACGGACGCGGGCGCGGACGGGATCGAAGGAGCGCGCCGAATCCATCGTGCGGACTACTGGATCCAGGCTGCGAACTACGGGGTTCATCGCAAGCTGTGCGGGAGCGGCGGTCATGTTGGATGTCATGGTACGGAACTCCTCGCCGCGCGGGGCCTGCACGGCAACCCTTTCTCTCTGATCTGGCCGGACGCTGAGAGATGCAACTTCCATCCATCA
>DATCBR010000283.1:0-7706 GCA_036511765.1 Acidobacteriaceae bacterium
GCAACGCGCGTTGAGCCGAACATCAACCTGAACGGCAACGCTGGCCTTCCGTCCGAGGCTGTCGGCAAGAACGTCAGCGTACACTACACCGGCTTCATCGTCGCGCCGGAGACGGCCGACTACATGATCGGCACCAGGGGCACGGGCTTTGCGCGCATGATGATCGACGGCAACAACGTCGTGATGCAGAACGGCACCGACGCGCGCACCGGCAAGGTGCACCTGGTGAAGGGCCAGAAGGCCGGGTTCGACGTGACCATCGGCGGCGGATTCGGCCGGTTTGGCGGCGGCGGCCCGGCAGCAGCCAATGCAGCGCCCACCGGCCCGCACGCGCAACTGATCTGGGAGAAGGCCAGTGACGAGGCTTCGCCTGAGGCAATCGCCGCGGCGAAAAACGCTGACCTGATCCTGCCTGTGGTCGGCATCACCAGTTCGCTCGAAGGCGAAGAGATGCAGGTCAACCTGCCGGGCTTCCTCGGCGGCGACCGCACCGCGATCGACCTGCCCGCGCCGGAAGAGGCGCTGGTGGAGGCGATGGTCGGCACAGGCAAGCCGACGGTGGTTGTCCTGATGAACGGCAGCGCGATGGCCGTCAACTGGGTCGACCAGCACGCCAACGCGGTGCTTGAGGCCTTCTACCCCGGCGAAGAGGGTGGCGCGGCTGTGGCCCAGACGCTGAGCGGTAAGAACAATCCCGCCGGGCGGCTGCCGGTCACGTTCTACAAGGACTTGAGCCAGTTGCCGAACTTTGAGAGCTACTCCATGCAGAACCGGACCTACCGGTACTTCACGGGCAAGCCGCTCTATCCGTTTGGATACGGCCTGAGCTACACGAAGTTCTCCTACTCCAACCTCTCGCTGCCCAACGCAACCATCAACGCGGGCGATCCACTGTCGGCCGATGCCACCATCACCAACACGGGCGACCGCGACGGCGACGAGGTTGCCGAGCTGTACCTTACCTTCCCGCAGGTTCCGGGCGCTCCGCTGCGCGCGCTGCGCGGCTTCAAGCGCATTCACCTCAAGGCGGGCGAGTCGCAGCAGGTGCACTTTGAACTGAAGGACCGCGACTTCATGATGGTCACCGAAGCCGGCGACCCCATCATCTCCGCGGGCAAGTACACCCTCACCATCGGCGGCGGTCAGCCGGACACCGGCGCGCCGGGCGTCAACTCCACCTTCCAGATCAACGGCAGCAAGCCGCTTCCGGAATAAACAGCAAGCAGCAGGCCGGAGTTTGTCAGAAGGTCCGGCAGAAAGCTTCAGCCTGGGTGGCCAAATCGGCGCCCAGGCTGGTTGTTTTTAAGCCGTTAGCTTTTTAGATTGTCTGGCGGTGCAGTGTTGCGGAGCGCCGCGTCAGCCCTAAGCGACCTGCGCGGCGTGCTCTTCACTCTTCGCCACGGGCCGAAGAGAAAGCGGAAGCTCGGACGGCAAAAACTCCACGCCATCCTCCGCCAGCTTCTGGGCGGCCTTTGCCAGCTTCGCCCGCTTGGTGGTCATCTTCGCCATGGCGGATTCGCGCTCCTCAGCGGAGGCATAGGTCTCGTACTTCTCCATGTGGGCCAGCTTGCGGTCACACAGAGCAATATCCTCATGGAGGGATTTGAGCTGATACTTGCCGGGCATCATTTCGTCAGGCTTTTGCATAGAGGCTCCTCGAAGAAGGGAAGCGGCAGGGGTATGAGGACGCCGGCCGGTTCGAAAGAATGCTTAAGCGGAAAGAGGGAGCTCTACGCTCCCCCTTTTCTCAACTTGCTTACGGTTAGGCGACCTCGACGTTCTCAGCCTGCCAGCCCTTGGGGCCTTTTACCACGTTGAAGCGGACTGCCTGGCCTTCCTGCAGACTGCGGAAGCCGTTGCTCTGGATCGCGGTGTGATGGACGAATACGTCCTCGCCATTCTGGCGCGCGATAAAGCCAAATCCCTTTGCATCGTTGAACCACTTAACTGTTCCCGTTTCCATGAACTTATTCCTTGTAAAAACTGATGTACCGCCGAACGCAATTTGGTGTGTTTTGCGAGTCGAGGCGAGCAGGAACAGGCAAGTAGACCAGATCGGATTCTTCGATCCTCTTCAGGATACCACCCCGGGCGCCCCGGGGTCGATTTGGGGGGCTGGAGGCTTTGTAATGTTTGTGTCAGCAGCAGGAGTGTCCCTCCCCCCCGAAAAAGATCAAGATAGCCAGATTCAACGATTCCGATTCACTTTTCGTCGTCAAGCATGGCCTCGTACACATTGTTCAGCCTGTAGCGCCGCGATTTCCTGGCCGGGTCGGTCACTTCGAGAAACCCGCTCTCTACCCACCGCTGACACAAAAGAGCCGCCGTGCGCGGCTGGAGACCGAAAAGCGCACCGATCTCCTTCGCAGTGACCTGGCGTGAGCGACGGAAGAGCGCAAGTGCCTTCCTCTGCCGGGCGTCCAGATTCCGTAGCAGCTTCGTTTGGTCTTTGCCGCCCTTAGCCGATTCACTCCTGGCCTGATC
Organism: Acidobacteriaceae bacterium; assembly: GCA_036511765.1. Taxonomy (GTDB): domain Bacteria; phylum Acidobacteriota; class Terriglobia; order Terriglobales; family Acidobacteriaceae; genus Edaphobacter. Next base: position 2,485 of record DATCBR010000283.1, read on the forward strand.
GCGCACCTTCTCGAATGAGACCGCCATACCCTCAATGAAGTATGAGACCCATCCCGTGATGTCTGCCTCTGCACGTCCCATGTAGTAGTTGTGCGATGGGCCGACGGTCAACGCCTCGTAGTAGTCTTTGAGGCCGCGCGCGTAATATTCCTCCAGCGCATATAGCCCCTTCAGGTCGTAGCTTCCGAGATGCAGGATGAGTGTTGTCAGCAGGCGCGCGGTGCGGCCATTGCCGTCGTAGTAGGGATGGATTGTGGCAAATTGATAGTGCGCGACGCCGGCCCGGATCGGAACGGGCAATTCGTCCTGCCGGTTGAGCCACGCGACGAGTTGCTTCATCAGGGACGGAACGTCTTTCGCTTCGGGCGGCATGTAGACGATACCGCTGGAGCGGCTGTCGCGAATGACGTTCTGGCCGTCCCGATACGGCGTGGGCCGCACACGGGTTTTCCCTCCGCCCATCAGCAGAGCGTGAAGTCTTTGCACGGCGGCCTCAGTCACCGCTTCCTGCTGCTGCGCCGCCCTCTCCACCTCGTCGAGGGCAGCATAATAGCCCTTGACCTCGCCCTCGTCGCGCTCGCGTCCGGGAAAATGCTGCTCCTGGCCGATCACTTGTACAACTTGCTCCTGCGTCAGCCGGTTGCCCTCGATCATGGTGGAGTAGTGTGTGGAAAATAGCCGGGCCGTCTCACGCAGACTCGCCAGCACCCGAGGCGTAATGGGCAGCGATTGGATCGCCTGTCTCACGGCCTCGATGCGCATGAGATTGGCGGCCATGGCCGGTGTAATGGTGAAGACCGGGTTGAAGGCAGTCGGTTTTTTTGTCTTCATCCGGCTTCGCGCTCCGTTGCCGATATATCGCGGTTTCGATGCCGTTATTATACCGATACATTGCGGATAAATGGCAACGATGCAGGGTGAGCAACAGCGCGTGTCCTCGGCCAAGCCCCCTCCCCCCCTAAAAACGTAAGATCTTCCAGATAAAGGGGTTAGGTTTCAGGTATACCCGTAAGATCTTGAAAAACGGTCGGGCGAACTGCAAGATCTAAGAAACAAAGAAGTTAGGGCGCAAAGATGTCAAAGAGCGAGAGGATGAGAACGGCAGGAGACCCAATCCGGATGCGGTTGGATTCGGCTTCAACTGCTCTTTTAATTCTAGCGCGTGTGTCAAGCTGCTTGAGGCGAAGAGCGACCACGGATTGACGCGGATCAAGAACGGATTGAAGGCGCTGAGGTCAGCCCTCTTTGGCACGCTTGCGTCGGTCTTCATCCAGCGGGTATAGCGCGCGTGTCAAGCTTATTGAGGCAAAGACGACCGCGGATTGACGCGGATCGAGAGCGGGTTGAAGGCGCTGCATTGGCGTTCTTATTGCTGGAGCCTGAGTCCCTTCATCTCGGCGAGCAGCATCAATTTGTGCGCGTCGGATACGCAAATGTGTCTGATATGCCGAATACGCCCGATAAGGTTGTTGCGATAGCGAACCTCCTCCTCAGGAGAAACAAGTCCAGTGGCCAGCCGATGGATCGCCGAACGAAGGTCTTTCATTACTCGGTGTGGTGCACGGGGACCCCGACTCCCGAGGCGCACTCCTGTGACTATTTTCTCGGACCTACTTCCTAGAATTTCTCGCTTTTCTTCCGCGAGCCGGAGCCCGCTCTTTGCGAGGACAGCTCTAACATTTTCCATGACCTCTCTTGCTCTTGACCCGGAGAAAACCAAATCGTCGACCCAAGTGGAGATCGTTATGGACTTTGCTTCGCACGTTAAGCAAACCGGTCCATAAATCGATGCTAGATAAATGTTTGCAAGAGCAGAGCTAGTCGGAGCTCCTTGAGGGAGGCACCATTTGAACGTCGTAAGTTCGGTCAATAGCTTAGCCACTGGGGGCGGGCAATTAAGAACAGTGTTCCATACCCAATAGATTTGATGGCAAGTGACGCTGGGATAGAACGAACTGATGTCCATGTGGACCACTGTCGAGGCCTGGTTTCTTACATGTAAATTTGCGTGAAGCACTAAGCTCCTTCCACGCACTGCGCCGAACATATAGTCCGGAAATTCCACATTAGAAAGTATTCTGCGAAGGATCTTGCTTTGAATCTCTTTCAACTGCTTCGCGGGATTATCTATGCGACGCAACTTGGCGGGCTTGCGAGTTGCCTCAGCCAGCCTCAGCTTTCCGGGATAAGGGTGCTTCTTCTTGTGAAGATCAAAGGGACGATAAAGCGCGTCGCGTGCCTCCAGAAGGTCACGCAACGGTTCTCTTTTTATTTCGAGTCTGTGCTCGAGGTCGCGTAGACTCCCGACGATCGGGGTAGCCAAGCGAAAGTTGGTCATAGTCTTGCGGGTACTCCAGTAGCAAATGAGTTAGCTCTATAGCGAGATTGTGCAGATGATCGTGCCCGATTGAAGTCGCATCACCCTTTTCTGTTGCGAGTAAAGTAAACAGATGGAAGGGGATTTTTAGAGCATTCGATATCTGTGTAAGTGTCTCCATCGATGGAGTACGATTGCCACCTTCGATGAGAGACAGATAACTGCGATCGATATCGCTGAGTTCAGCGAGTCGCGCCTGAGAAAGATCGGCGATGGACCGAGCAATTCGTATTGCTTTTCCGTAGTTCATAAATCCCTTTGAAAGAGAAATCACCCCCCGTTAGGAGCGGAATTTGCTGTGTCCGTTGTCGTGCGCGGCCTTCAAGACTGTTTTGGCAACTTCTTCAACCGTCCGATAGAGCTCTTCGTAGGTTGCTTCCTGTTGCTTGCTGAGCCTCTTCAGCTTGCCGACAACATCGCACAGCGCCCTCTTTCCGTCCGACCCCAATTCATTGGTTTCATCGCCCAGCATCAGCTTGAGGGCTTGGATGCTGGTGTCAACGTACTTTGACTTGTTCATTGTGTTCTCCCTTCCGGCGGTTGCCGGGGCGTGCGACCAGCCACTCAGAGGAAGGAATGAATTGGGATCCGGGGGGTGCTCTCGGAGCGCGTAGCGCAGGCGTGCACAGATACGTGGCTTCCCGTTCCTGTGACCCTGGATACAGCGGGTTTTAAACCCCGCTTAGGGATGATCGTGTAGCATCACCGCCTCATAATGCCCTTTCGGGCGCCTGATGGCCTTTCGCATACAGGAGATTGTCAAAGAGCGCCAATAAACGCAGGCGGTGTCGCCTACCCAAACTGAGTGTCCACCATTTCTGACATCTTGTCAACAAAAAGTTACTCTAGGACACATTTTGAGACGCAAAAACCCCGCCTTGCGGCGGGGCCCGGTTGATGCTTCAGTTGTTGCGCGCGATTCGCCAAACGCGCAGTTTTAGCTGCAGCCGCTGGTGTTGCCGCAGGACATGCAGCGGTAGCAGCTTCCGGAGCGGGTCATGATGGCTCCGCAGGTGGCGCAGGAGGGTGCGTCGCCCATGTCGTACATGCTCTTCATGGCGTCGGAGACGTGGATGGCGCCGCTGCCTGAGCCGGGGATGCCGGTGACGCCGCGGTCCTTGGGCAGGCTGCCGGCGGCGGGAAGGGCGCTGGGCGCTGGGTGCTGGGCGCTGGGTGCAAGACCGCTGTTGGCGGCCAGGTCCGGCGCGATTCCACCTTGCGGCGGTGTTCTGGCGTCATCCACAAAGCCGCGGGCGCTATTGGGATTCCCGCCGGGCGCGTTGTTGAAGATGTCCTGGTCGGAGAGCGGCACTGAGATTCCCGCACCCATCGTGCTGCCCGGAATGCTCTGTGCGCGGCGCTCGCGGTCCAGAATCATCTGCGGCGAGAGGTCTGAGGTGCCGACCAGGTCCGCAATCGCTCCCGTCACGGTGGAGTACGCGCGCGGCGCAGGAGTTGCCGGCGCGGCTGGCGCAGGTAAATCGATGCTGCGCGGCGCAGGCGCGGCTTCAGCAGCAGATGCCGCGAGCGAGACCGTGTTCTCCGGCGCGCTCACTGTACCTGCTATCGGCACGCTGGGCGGCGCAGCCTGCTGCGGGCCGAGGCCGGCGAAGAGGTCCAACTGCTGGCCGGAGAGGAAGCGGATCTGGATCCAGCGGAAGATGTAATCCATGATGGACTTGGCGTAGCCGATCTCCGGGTTGCCGGTCCAGCCCGAGGGCTCAAAACGCGTGTGCGCGAACTTCTCGCACAGCAGTTTGAGCGGCACGCCGTGCTGCAGGCACATGGAGATCGCCGTCGCGAACGAGTCCATCAGGCCGGAGACGGTCGAACCTTCCTTCGCCATGCGGATGAAGATCTCGCCCGGCTGGCCGTTGGGGTAGAGGCCGACGGTGATGTAGCCTTCATGCCCGGCCAGGCCGAACTTGTGTGTGACGCTGGCGCGCTCGCCCGGCAGGCGATGGCGCACGGCGCGCGGCGGCGCCTGGGCGTCCACTGCCTCGGCGTTCTGTAGTGCTGCGTCTGAAATGGAACGAAGCTGCGCGCGCAGCTCCTGCACCTCCTGCTGCGCCTCCTGGTGTGCTTCAACGCGGGCCTCGGCCTTCGCCGCCACAGCTGCTGCCGCGGCCAGCGCCTGCGCCGCCTCCGGCGAGATGCCCGGGGTGGTCGCGACCGAAGCAGAGCCTTCTGAGATCGCGGCAGCGGGAGCTGCGGCAACAGCTTTGGTCCCCTTCTTGTCGGCGTCCGTCTGCGCGCTTACATTCAGTGGCTGTGTGCCCTTGGAGTTGTCGCGATAGATGGCCACGGCCTTCACGCCCAGCCGCCACGACTCGGTGTACGCCTCGGCGATGTCATCCACCGAGCAGTCCTGCGGCAGGTTCACCGTCTTCGAGATGGCGCCTGAGAGGAATGGCTGCGTTGCTGCCATCATCTTGATGTGGCCCATGTAGTTGATGGAGCGCGTGCCCTTGGCCGGCTTGAAGGAGCAGTCGAAGACGGCGAGATGCTCCGGCTTGATGCCCGGCGCGCCTTCTATGGTGCCGGTCGCGTCAATGTAGCTGACGATGGCGTTGACTTCGTTCTCGCTGTAGCCCAGTTTGATCAGCGCGGACGGCACGGTGGAGTTGACGATCTTGATCATGCCGCCGCCCACCAGCTTCTTGTACTTGACGAGAGCGAGATCGGGTTCGACGCCCGTGGTGTCGCAGTCCATCATGAAGCCGATAGTGCCCGTCGGCGCGAGCACCGTCACCTGCGAGTTGCGATAGCCGTGCTTCTCGCCGTGCGCGAGCGCGCCATCCCACGCATGACGCGAGGCGGCGACGAGTTGATCGAGCTGCGGAAC
>DATCBR010000284.1:0-5533 GCA_036511765.1 Acidobacteriaceae bacterium
GCCTGCGTAAGATGCGCCGGTGCCGCTTCAGGAGGTCTCTCGCGCGGCCGCTACTCGTCGCGCCCGGGCCGCGCCATCAGCTCACGGATGGCCTCCTTCGGACTCTTGCCGCGATGCAGGATGGCGTCCATCTGTTCGGTGATGGGCATCTCCACCTGATAGCGTGCAGCCAGGCCCAGCGCGGCGGTGGTGCTACGCACGCCTTCAGCCACCTTGCCGTTCAGCCCTGCAAGAATGTCGGCCAGAGCACGCCCTTTGCCAAGTTCCGTGCCAACTGTGCGGTTCCGCGAAAGCGACCCTGTGCAGGTCAGCACCAGATCGCCCAGTCCGGACAAGCCCGCAAGCGTCTGCGTTCTGCCGCCGCACGCCAGTGCAAGCCGCGTGATCTCCGCGATGCCGCGTGTAATCAGCGCCGCCGCCGCGTTGTGCCCAAGTTCCAGTCCATTCACGACGCCGGCCGCAAGCGCGATTACATTCTTCAGCGCGCCTCCCAACTCGACGCCGGCAACGTCGTCATTGGTGTACAGCCGCAAGGTCGGCGAACTGAATTCCTTTTGCACCCGCTGCGCGATGCCAGGCGATGAGGACGCGGCCACAATTGCTGTGGGAATTCCCGCGGCCACCTCCGCGGCGAAAGAGGGCCCGCTCAGCACGCAGCACGAGTTCTCGACGACAGATGCGATCACCTGCGACATACGCAGCAGGCTCGTCTCTTCCAGGCCCTTGGTCGCGCTCACGATGGTCTGTGCGCGCTCCAGCGCCGGCGCCACTTCGGCGAGCACAGCGCGCAGATGCTCAGACGGCGTGACCAGCACAACAAGCTCAGCCTCAAAGACGGCGGCGACAACGTCCGCCGTCACACGCACGTCGAAAGGCACCGTGTAGCCCGGCAGATAATGCAGGTTCTCGCCGGTCTCGGTCATTTGCTCCGCCAGCGACTCGGAGTGCGACCACAATGTAACGGCGTGTCCGCCGCGTCGCGCCAGGGAGATGGCCAGCGACGTACCCCACGCGCCCGCGCCCAGAATCGCAATCCGGCTCACACGTCCGCCTTTCGTGCAGCGGAGCCTGGCCTTGGATCGGCTTCCTCATCCGCACCGGATTTGCTCTTCGAGCCAAAGCCGCTCTCCGTACCGTTCGCCAGTCGACGGATATTGCCGTGGTGCTTCACGATGATCAGCGCAGGGATGAACAGAAATCCGAACCAGACGATCGGGGTGCGCTGCGTAACAAAATGGAATCCAAATACCGGAAAGCTGGCTGAGCCAATGACCGAAGCCAGGGAAACATACCGTGTCAGCGCAAAGATCACCGCGAACACGATCAGGATTGCTACCGCGGCAGGCCAGTTCAGCGCTAGGAAGACGCCCAGCGCGGTGGCTACACCTTTGCCGCCCTTAAAGCCAAGCCACACAGGAAACACATGCCCACAGATTGCGGCCACTGCAGCCGCGACCTCAATGTCATAAATGCCTGAGGCGTTTGCGCCCAGTGTATGTACCGCCAGCGCTCGCGCGATCATCACGGCGGCATACCCTTTTCCGAGGTCAAGCAGCAGCGTTACAAGGCCGAGGCCCTTCGCGCCGGAGCGTGCCACGTTGGTGGCGCCAATGTTGCCGCTTCCAGTCGCGCGGATGTCCTGCTTCAGAAAGACGCGCACCAGCAGATAGCCGAAGGGGATCGACCCCAGCAGATACGCAATCGCAATCGGGGCGGTCCAGCGATTTGCGAACAAGGCATTGGTGAGCAAACTACGCAGCTCTCTTTCGTCGAAGTTCAAGCAAGAGTCTACCGGAATCGCGCCGCGCACATGGTGCGCTCATCACTCGCGCTCCAGCAGGCCCTTGCGCAACTGCTCCAGGGCATGCTGGCTCGCCCATAGCCGGATGCGCTCGCGGTCGCCGGTGATATTCAACTCCGTCACGTGCGTCTTCTTCTCGTCCGCAAACGAAATAGCAACATACACCAACCCGACGGGCTTGTCGGCATCTGGCCCAGGCTCGCCCGGTCCCGGTCCCGCGATGCCGGTAACGCCAACGCCCACGTCAGCGCCGGTGCGCTTGCGGATGCCCTCAGCCATTGCCTTTGCCACAGCCTTCGACACTGGCCCTTCGTTGGCAATCGTCTCCGCCGGCACGTTGGCGAACTCCATCTTCAGCGCATCGGCATAAACCACCGCGCCGCCGAGGAAGTAACGCGACGCTCCGGGAATGGACGTCAACCGCTGCGCGACGAGACCGCCCGTGATGCTCTCCGCGACGGCCAACGACATGTGCCGCAGTCCGAGCATCAGCAGCACCATCTCCTCCAGCGTCTCGCCGTGCGAGGAGAAGATCGCCTCGCCCATCTCCGCCTCGACCCGCTCTGCCAGCTCGTCCACGCGCGCCTGCGCATCTTCCTTGTTGGGTTTGGCGCAGACGAAGTGCAGCTGTATCTCGCCCGAGCCGGCGAGGATGGTCGTCTCCACGTCGCGGTAGCTCTTGTAGATGGGTGCAGTGCGCTTGTCCACCTGCGACTCCGGGATCAGCGCCATGCGCAACATGCGCGTGGCCAGGCCGCGGGCAGGCAATGTCGCGCGGAGTCGCGGCACACATTCGCCCTCGTACATCGCCTTCAACTCCTTGGGCGGTCCAGGTAGCATGACGACGATCTTGCGGTGGCGTCCAACAACCGTATCGATGTACTGCCCTGGCGCGCTGCCGGTAGTGTTCTCAAGGATCACCGCGCCATCGAGGATGTCCGCCTGCTTGGCGTTGTTCTCCGGCATCGTCATGCGCCGCGCGGCGAAGCGTTTGTACATGGCGGCGAGAACGTCGTTATTGCGCCGCAGCCGCAGGCCAAGCGCAGCGGCGACCGCCTCGCGCGTCAGGTCGTCTTCGGTAGGGCCGAGACCGCCGGAGAAGATGACGAGATCCGCACGTGCGATGGCAACTTTGGCGGCGTCCGTCAGATGGGCCAGATTGTCGCCGACGATGGTCTTGAAGGCTACCTGCACACCCAGCTCGTTGAGCCGCGCGGTGAGGTAGAGCGAGTTGGTGTCCTGCCGGAAGGGCGTCAGCATCTCCGAGCCGGCGGCAATAATTTCAGCAATCATTGACTCGGCAGAACTCCGCTGCCATTTGTTCTGTCAAGTGCGGATGGCCAGCGACACAGCTCCATCCAGTCAACCATGACCGCAAGGGTCACCGATCCCACACCGCCTATGATTGCACCAACGTTATAGTCATGTGTACGCAGCGTCCATGAAGTCAATGAACAGGTCACCATAGTGGCGTTGATTGTGAGCCATACACAAGCTATGCGTCGATGCCAAAACGCCAGCACAGATGCGGGCAATATCGTAAGGGAATTCAAAACTACAGACAGAATATTGAACATTGAGTCATCACTGCCGCGGAAGATGAACGGCAACATGGCAAGCGGCATTGTGCCCCAAAAAATGCCGAGTGCTAGAACAAAACGAAGATAAAATTGCCGAAGCCTACGTCGATCGTCCATTAGTAAACCCCGCATCGTACCTACACCAGCTTTCGTCCTTCAATGCCCAGCGCCACATGGTAGAGCGCGTCCCTGGTCGCCAGCACCGCGCAGCCGTCTTCAAGAAACGCAAGCCCGACGAGGTTGTTGCCGGAGAGCGCGAGCGAGGCCTCGCGCTGCGGCGTGATCTTTACGATTCCCCGCTGACCTTGCAGCGAGGCGGCGACATACAGATTGCCCTTCACATCGAACGCCATGCCCTGCGCGCGGCCAAGGCCATGGTAGAAGGCCGATGTTTTGCCGTCGCGGTCGATGGCGTGAATCGCCTGGTTCGACGAGGTGGTTGGGCCGGAGACAAAGAGCACGCCTTCATTGTTGAACGCGAGGTGATAGGCAGAGACGCTGGGCTCCAGCGTGGCGTAGACGAAGATCTCGCGGTCGATGACCGGATCGCCTGAGGCTGAGGTCTTCCCGCGGTCCGGACCGACTTTGAAGATTGTGCCCGAACGGTCTCCGACGTAGAGATTGCCCTCGGCATCGAAGGCTATGCCCGTGGCGATGCCCATGCCTTCGGCGTAGGTGGACATGGCGCCCTCGGGCGAGATGCGATAGACCGTGCCCTCGGCGCGCGAGCTGGCGTAGAGATAGCCGTCCGGCCCGAAGGCAAGGCCTGTGACGTTCAGCAGGTCGCGCACGAACGGCCGCATCTGGAAGTCGCGCGCGATGGAGAAGATGGAGACCTCCACGCTCTGCCCGCGCGGGCCGGAGACGGTCGCGAAGACGGAGCCGTCGGCGTCGACCGCGGGGTTGGAGACGGGATGCAGGTTTTCCGCCATGGGCACAGCGACGCTAAGCTCCAGCGGGTTGCTGGCATGCTCGCGCTTCGCCGAATCGACGGTCGTGATGACCAGGTCTCCCGAGATTGCGCCCTCAGGCACGCGCACAACCGCGCGCCGCGGCCGGCTGAGGTAAAGATACGCCTGCGTATCGCCGATCCTGACGGATGGGAGCGAGCCGTTGCCTGCCCCAAGGTCCGTGCCGATCACCTCTACTTCGCCGCCTGGCATCGCGGCAGGCGGTTGGATCGCATCGAGTCTTGGAGCATCGGTCTTGTGCAACAAAGCGCTCATCGTTTTCCTAGCCTAGCGTTGCGCGCGCAGCGGAGCAACTTTCAGATGCAGCGCGTTTAAATCCAGCGGGCGATCAGCAGACCACATGCGAGCGCCAGTATGCCTGCGGCAACATCGTCCAACATGATGCCAGTTCCGCCGTGCAGGTCCTCGAGCTTGCGCACCGGCCATGGTTTCCAGATGTCAAAGAGCCGAAAGAGCACCAGCGCCAGTACGGTGTGCAGCGGGTCCGAGCGGATGGCGACCAGCGCGATCCACTGTCCGGCGACCTCGTCGATGACGACGAAGCCTGGGTCTTCGCGTCCTGCCTCACGCGCGACGATGGTCGAGGCCGGAATGCCGATGGCGGTTATCAGCACTGCTGCGATTGCGGTCGCGATGGCCAGGGCGGTCGGGCCAACGTGCGCTGTATGCGCGAAGAGGAACCAGAGCGCGGTTGCCGCAACGGATGCGTATGTTCCCGGTCCAGGTTTGAGCCAGCCGATGCCGAAGACGGTGCCGGCGAGCCAGGCCCAGCGCGTGCGGGTTTGCGTCTCGCTCACTCGTCGTCCCCGGAGTTCCCGATGCCTGCTCCGCCGCTCGAGGTCTGGCGGGAGCGCAGGCCGTCCAGTTCGTCGAGCAGTTCGGGATCATGCACCGGCGAGCTGACGACATAGGCCCCGCTGGCCCACTTGCCGAGGTCGATGCGGCGGCAGCGATCCGAGCAGAAGGGGACATCCTCGCTGCCCGCGAGCACGAGCGTGCCGCAGGTGGGACAACGCAGAGTTTTGGCCTTTGTGTTCGCCATGTGCTCCATTCTAGTTTCTCCACCTGTCCGCAATGAAACGCGTACGGGCGGAGCGACCAACTCTACAAGGTATCCCCCCCTCCCCCCCATCCTTAAGTCTCAAAGTATCCCGGATAAAGGACTTAGGTATTGAAGGTAT
>DATCBR010000285.1:0-2791 GCA_036511765.1 Acidobacteriaceae bacterium
GTTCAGCAGGATCGGCTGGCGATGGTCGATGCACCAGACCGCAAACTGGTTCTTGTCGTCCGTGCTGCGCGTATAAGGCGCATACCGCTTGCCGTTTTCAATCGCCAGGCTGTACTCAATCAGGTGCTTCTCCGGCCGATAAAGCCCGACGCCAAAAATGCTCGCATCCACAATCTGATTTACCCGCTCATACAGCTTGAACAGGATCGTATTCAGGTCCAGCGACGCCGTAATTTCTTTGCCGATCTCACTCAGCAGCTCGATGCTGTCCTTCTGCGCGGTAATCTCGGCAGCCTGTGTGCGGATCTCCTCGGTGCGTTCGTTGACAGTCGCCTCAAGCGCCCTCGCCTGAGCTTCCAGAGCTTCAGTCTTCCGCCGCCCCTTTTCGCGCTCATGCCTGCTGATCAGCCGCCACGCAACAAACGCCAGCAGCAGCAACAGCAGCCCGTAGACGACGTAAGCCAGCGTGCTCCGGTACCATCGCGGAGCAATCGTAAACGCGAAAAGCCCTTCGTCGCCGATTCGCCCATCGTCGGTCCGCGCCCGGACGTGGAACTGATAGCTCCCCGGCCCCAGGCCACTATAGTTCGCTTCCTTCTGCTTGCCCCACGCCGACCAGTCCCGGTCCGCTCCTTCGAGCAGGTACTGGTAGTCCGTCTCCGTAGGATTGTCGTAACTGATTGCGGCAAACTGAAACCGCAGAGCATCGGTGCCGGGCGGCAGCCGCAGTTCCGGCGCTCCCGGGACGCTCATACCGCCGAAGACAACCTGCTTGCCCGCATTCACCTGCCGCACCAACACCGGAACCGGTTGCGGCGCGGCCTGCGCGGTGCGCGGCGCGAAGCGAATGAGTTGGTCGCCTGTCACCCAGATCGAGCCATCGGACTCCGAGTGCAGATTGAAGACGCTGAACCGGTTAAGTTTTCGATAGGAATCCTCGTCCGCGCGCCACGTCCCATCCGGCTGCCGGCTGAACAGGCCGAAACGCCGGTCGCTCGAAGAGGCGTTCAAGGCCCAGACCTTGCCGTCAGGGCCAGGAAGGAGAGACGACGTGGAGTCCGGAGCATCGGTGGGCAGCAGGAAACGGTCGTCGACGACAAACTTGTGGCTTGCCTCGTCCCAGCGAAAGATATGCCTTGCTCGGTTGCCCGTCGCGTAAATGCTTCCCGCAACAAATTCGACATCGTAGCCGCCCGGGGGCAGGCCATCGTTTTGTGAAATGACCTCCGCCTTGGAATCTTTCGCGCCCGTGTCCGCCACGGTCACGCGAAGCACGCCGCCATCGCCGCCGCTTACCCAGAGAATTCCCTGGGCGTCTTCGACCATGTTGGTGGCCGAATAAACGCTATTCGGCAGTCTGCCCTCGTCGATCCAGGTTTTACCGTCCCAACGCATCGAACTGACACCATTCGCGTGCCCGAGAAACACTCGCGACGGCGTCTTCTTCGATTGGTAAACGTCATACGTCTGCTCTGTCGGCCCATGAACCGCCGGCATCGCAAAGCTCAGGTTGTCGCCCTCCGCCCGCATGACGCCGTCGTTGGTGGCCACCAGCAACTGGTCCGGAGTCTTGCCCGCCGGATCTTTGAATATGGTCAGCGAAAAAGCCTGGCTGGGACCACGCAGCACCACCGTAGAAGGCCGCCCGGTCAGCGGGTCGGACACCAGACGCTGCACCGGAGCGCTGCCGCCGCCGGACGTAACGTAGACGGACCCGTTGAAGTGCGCCACATCGATCGTGTCCGTCCGCGAGAAGAGCGAGATGGGGGAATTCACCTCCACCCGCGAGATGCCGTTGGCCAGCCCCAGCCACAGCGCGCCCTCGCGGTCCGTGTACGCCGAAAGCACATTCCCGCTTTGCAGTCCGGCGCCGGGGTCGAGGATCTGGCGCAGCTTGCCATCGTGTCCGAGGATGACCGCGCCCCCGTCCAACGTCGTGACGCAGAGGCTTCCGTCGGGAAGCACGATGGACGTATACACGCGGTGCTTCCGCAGGTAGTCGTCCGCCTGGGTGGGAAACGGCGTGACCTTCTGGCCGTCATACAGCGTCAGTAGTTGATCGCGCGCGGAGGCGATAAGGTGGGCCGCATCGTACGGATACAGAAACAGCTTCGCGGAGTTTGCATAACCGTCGCCGCCGGGAACGGGGCGCAGGTCATCGCCAACAATTTCCTCGAGCCCGATTCCGCCCTGGGAGGTATAGATGTGTCCGCGCACGGCCGAAAGCGCCTCGAACCTCGATTTCGGCGCGGCAGGCCACACATGCATGTGCTCGCCGTCCCAGCGAAACAGGCGTTCGTAGGAGCGAAAGAAAATTCCCTGGGGCGTGACCAGCGTTTGCCACACGCTGGTAAAGTTCCCCCGCTCCGCGGGCGCTTTGTCGAGAATGGAGACAAAATGCAACGTCCCGGCGGCGTCCGGGGCGAGATAACCGAAGTTTGCCGCGCCACCCAGCCAGATTCTGCCGCTGTCGTCGAGTGCGAGGGAACGCACAACCCCCGTGGGAATGAAGATCGTCCGCCAGGTAACGCCGTCGTATTGGAGAATGACACCGCCGCTGCCGAAGTACATCAGGCCGCGGCGGTCCTGCAGGATGCTCCACATCTGGCCGCCGCCGCCGATGTCCTTGGCCGTATAGTTCTGCAGGACCGGCATCCCGCCTTCCTCGTTGAGCTGGGAAGAAGGCTTGGGCGGCGCGGCTGTCTGCGCAAGAGAACAGGCGGTCAGGGCCAGAGCGGCCAGAAGCGCGAGCAGCGGAGTTCGACGGCGAACGGCGAAACGTTGGGCCAAG
>DATCBR010000286.1:0-5041 GCA_036511765.1 Acidobacteriaceae bacterium
AACCTGTTCAGGGTCACGTCCGGAGGAGCCCAAACTACCTACGGCGTCTCCGACAACGATGCACTGGGTGGACTGTCTTCACCGTCCTGGGTCGCGATCGACGGCGGCAACAACGTGTGGATCACCAATGCGGGGAACTCCTATGCGCTCTCGGAATTCGATAGCACCGGGGCGGCTGTCACGGGTTCCTACGGCTATCAACGAGGCACCCTCAACAATCCTTCCTTCATCGCCATCGACGCCTCCGGCGATGTCTGGGTGCCGAACCAGAATTCCGATTCCGTGACCGAGCTCATCGGTGCTGCAACCCCTACCGTGACGCCACTCTCCGCGCTGCAGCCCGGCGTCCGCCCCTGATCCGTCCTCAACGCATCCGTCCTCACGCTATTCACCCTGCAACCCATCCGCGCGTCAACGGCGCACACCCTGAACCCCCAATCCGCTTCGCGAAGGCAGCCGTCTCCAGCAACTCACCTGCGCGATAGGGTATCGTTCACACTACAACGCCTGTCGAAGTGCGAAGGAGTGTGACGATGTTCAAGGGAGTTCGTTGGTCGCCCGCAACCCTGGCCGCCGCAATGTTTCTGGTAGCTGCAGCAACGGCACCGCGCCTCAACGCCCAACAAGCCATCGCCCAACAGGCCGCCGCCATCTCCATCGCCGCCACCTCCATCGCCGCCAGCTCCACCGCCGCCAGCCCTTCCTCCATCGACAAATACCTCTGGCTCGAGGACGTAAGCAGCCCCCGTTCGATGGCGTGGGTCCGGGCCGAGGATGCCCGCTCGCTCAAGGTGCTCGAGGCCGATCCACGCTATGCGACCTACCACGAGGAGGCGCTCAAGATCGCCCAGGCCCCCGACCGCCTGCCCACCCCGGAGCAGCTCGGCGGCGAGATCTACAACCTTTGGCGCGACGCGAACCACGTCAACGGCATCTTCCGCAAGACCTCTCTCGCCGGCTACCTCAAGCCCAATCCCAACTGGCAGACCGTCCTCGACTACGACGCCCTCGGCAAGCAGGACAATGTCAAGTGGGTTGCCAAAGGCGTCAACTGCCTCTATCCCGGCGATCGCTACTGCATGGTCGTACTCTCCGCCGGTGGTGAAGACGCGGACACCCAGCGCGAGTTCGATCTCAAATCCGGCAAGTTTGTCGCAGCAGGTTTCACCCTCCCGCACAGTAAGCAGGAGGTTGGCTGGCTCGACAAGGACACCCTCATCGTCGCGCGCGACTGGGGCCCGGGCAGCATGACCACCTCCGGCTATCCGTTCATCGTCAAGCTCTGGAAGCGGGGCACCCCGCTCGACTCCGCGAAGGAGATCTTCCGCGGCAAAAACACCGACATCAGCGCCGGCGGCCGCACCCTGCACGACGCGAAGGGCCACGCCCTCACCCTCTTCGTCCGCGGCGTCACCTTCTTCGAGCGCCAGACCTTCGTCCTCACCTCCAGCGGCCCCAGGCAGCTCAACATCCCCGCGAAGTCCAACATCTCCGGCCTGATCGACGGTCGCGTCCTGCTCACCATCGATCAGGACTGGACCCCCGAAGGCCAGCGCCAGACCTACAAGCAGGGTTCGCTGCTGGAGATGAAGCTCTCCGACGTCCTCAAGGATCCCTCGCACCTCAAGCCCTCGATCGTCTTCGCGCCCACCGCCAGCGAGTTCCTTCAGGACACCGCCGTCACCCGCTCGCGACTCCTCCTCACCACGCTCAACCACGTGCAGGGCCGCGCCTACATCTACTCTCCCGGTCTCACCGGCTGGTCGCGCAAAGAGCTCCCCGTCGCCCAGAACGTCAGCGTCGAAATCGTCTCCACCAGCTCCACGGACGACAATTTCTTCCTCGGCATCACCGGCTTCCTCACCCCCTCCTCGCTCTATCTTGGCGACGCGGTCGCGACCACCCTCACGCTCGAAAAGACCGAGCCTGCGCGCTTCGACGCATCCAAAGATGTCGTCAAGCAGTATGAGGCCACCTCCAAAGACGGCACGAAAATCCCCTACTTCATCGTCCATCCAAAGGACCTCCAGACCAACGGCAAGAATCCCGTGCTGCTCACGGCCTACGGCGGCTTTCAGGTTTCGATGACGCCCGCCTACTCGGCTAACGTCGGCAAGCTGTGGCTGGAGCACGGCGGCACTTACGTCCTCGCCAACATCCGCGGCGGCGGCGAATTTGGCCCCGCCTGGCACGAGGCCGGCCTCAAAACCCACCGCCAGCGCATCTTTGACGACTTCGCCGCCGTTGGCCAGGACCTCATCGCCCGCCGCATCACCTCGGCCCAGCACCTCGGCATCATGGGAGGCTCCAACGGCGGCCTGCTCATGGGAGTCGAGATGACGCAGCACCCCGACCTCTGGAACGCCATCGTGATCCAGGTGCCGCTGCTCGACATGCTGCGCTTTGAGCACATCGCCGCCGGCGCGAGCTGGGTCGGCGAATACGGCTCTGTCTCGGTCCCGGCAGAGCGAGCGTTCCTCGCGTCCATCTCGCCCTACAACCAGCTCAAGCCCGGCGTGAAGTATCCTGAGCCGCTCATCTTCACCACCACTAAGGATGACCGCGTCGGCCCGCAGCACGCCCGCAAGTTCGCCGCCAAAATGGAAGAGTTTCACGAGCCCTTCTACTACGACGAAATCATCGAAGGCGGCCACGCCGCCGGCGCCAACCTGAAGGAGCAAGCCAGCACCTGGGCCCTCACCTACACGTACCTCTCCCGCAAACTCATGCCAACTAGCCCGCACGGAGACGTCTTTTCTCCACCCCACGCAAAGCTCCGTCATCTCGACCGGAGCATCATGGCTTCATCGTGATGCGCAGTGGAGAGACCTCTGTATTCTTCCCGAACCCGCAACCCTCTCCCACCTCGCCGGAGAAGGGCTCAATCGCCATACCCCACTCCGCGCTCAAATCCCGCCAGTCCGGATTCTCGGCCACGATCAAACGAATCTTCTTGATCCGTGACCATCGCTTCAGCTGTTTCTCTCTCGCAATAGCCGTTTGCATCTCCCCAAATCGCTCGAAATACACCAACTGTTTGATGTTGTACCGCTGGGTAAACGAGGACGGATACGTCCCATCCTTGTGCTGCCCCACTCGCAGCTCCAGATTCGAAGTCACACCGATGTAGAGATGTTTAAACCCACTCGCGAGAATGTAGACATAGCCGAATTCAATCATGCCGCGCCCTCTTTTCAGCCCAACTCAAGCAGAATACAGGGGTCTCTCCACTCCGCTGCGCTCCGGTCGAGATGACGACTCTGGTGTTTGCATTACAGTCCTTCTCGACCCTGCCGAAGACTCCGTCATCTCGACCGGAGCATCATGGCTTCATCGTGACGCGTAGTAGTGAGACCCCTGTATTCCGTCGCCGGGGCTACAGCCTTTCTTCGGAGAGCCCAAGCTGCTGCAGCGCGAACGCCGTAATACTCTCCGCATCCTGCTGCGGAGTGCGTTCCGTCAGGTGGTCCATTCGCCGCTCATTGGCTCCGCGAATCATATCCAGGATCGCCCACGCAATGGTTTCGAAGTCCTGCGGCTCCAGCTCTCCAGCGGCCGCGCCGTCTTCAAGAATCGAAAGAAAATAAGCGTGGCCTGACCGCAGCACCTCATTGGTCTGGCGTTTATGCCGAGCCTCGCGCCCCACCGTCAGCAGCAGCCGGTAAAGATTCAGCTGCTCGTGCCAGAACTCCATCCGCACCGCAATCGCGACGGCCAGCCGCTCGCGTATCCCCTTCACCAGCCGGGTTCGCTCCGCTGCAACTTCCTGCAACTGCGCGACGGCCATCTGCACGGCGGAGGCATAAATCTCCTCCTTCGACTCGAAGTAGAGATACACCGTGCCCTTCGCCATCTTCGCCGCGTCCGCCACATCCCCCACGCAGGTCGCCGCAAACCCCTTCTTTCCAAACACCTTAATCGCAGCCGCAAGAATCTCCTGGCGGCGCATGTCCGTCAGCACCTGTTTGCGGGTAGGAGGCCGGATTGGAGTCCGTGCCGTGGCAATAGCCTTCACGCAATCAAACTAGCACGTTTTTTCTCCACTGGTTGAATCCCGCCGAGCCTTCTCCGGCTCTAATGACCAAGGAGTCATAACAATGACTGGCGGGTCAGTTCTCGAAGAGCCGGAGCTCGAAGGAGAAAGTATGGAGGCGGTCCTCGACAGAGTCGAGTCCTCTCTCTCCTCCAGTGCGCCCGAATTCGAGCCCGCCGAGCCTCTCGCTCCCCCTCCCACCGCCTCCTACGAAGCGCCCGCGCACCGCGTCTTCAACCCCTGGATCATCGCCCTCGTCGTCACCATGGGAACCTTCATGGAGGTGCTCGACACCTCCATCGCCAACGTCGCTCTCCCCCACATCGCTGGCTCGCTCTCCGCCTCGCAGGACGAAAGCACCTGGGTTCTGACCAGCTACCTCGTCGCCAACGCGATCATTCTGCCCATCAGCGGCTGGATCTCCTCGGTCATCGGCCGCAAGAACTTCTATCTCATCTCGGTCGTCATGTTCACCGTCTTTTCGGCGCTCTGCGGCCTGGCCCCCACGCTCGGCCTGCTGGTCGTCTTCCGCGTCTTGCAGGGTCTCGCCGGCGGTGGCCTCCAGCCCTCCGTGCAGGCCATCCTCGCCGACGCCTTCCCCGGCGACAAGCGCGGCATGGCCATGGCCGTCTATACCGTTGCGATTCTGTGCGCTCCCGTTCTCGGCCCCACCCTCGGCGGCTGGATCACCGACAACTACTCCTGGCGCTGGATCTTCTACATCAACATCCCCGTCGGCCTGGCCTGCGCCTTCTTCACCCGCATGGTGCTGGTCGACCCCATCGCGCTCACCGCCAAACGTCTCGCGATGAAGGGCAAGAAGCTGCGCATCGACGGCACCGGTCTCGCACTCATCGCCATCGGCCTCGCCTCGCTCGAAATCGTCCTCGACAAGGGCCAGGAGCTCGACTGGTTCGGCTCCACCTTCATCGCCTGGAGTGCAGGCATCGCCCTCACCGCCCTCCTCGGGGCCGTCGTCTGGGAGCTCTACGTCAAGGACCCCGTCGT
>DATCBR010000287.1:0-5303 GCA_036511765.1 Acidobacteriaceae bacterium
GGTGGTCTGCAGATCGTGGCACGGGGACGCTGTGTCGAATCCCGAGGTGGTGATGACCAGCAAGAGTGGTTGCTCGCGGCCGACCATACCAGTGCGAAAGGTGTCGTACAACTCCGCGGTGTCTGCCTCGTGAAATTCGTCGCAGATGCCGCATGAGATCGATGCGCCGTCGCCGGGCTTGCCGATGACGGGGATGAAACTGCCGCCGGTGGATTCGACGGTGAGCGATCGGGCGTTGGCCTTGATGCCCAGGACCTTGCGCAGGTCGAGGGTTTTCTCGACCATGATGCGGGCGGGGCTCCATACTTCGAACGCCTGCTTTTCGCTGGTCGCGCCGCAGACTACTTCAGCGCCGGCCTCGTTGTCGCACCGCAGCATGTAAAGGCCGATGGCGGCGGCGAGTGGACTCTTGCCGTTTTTGCGCGGCACGCAAATGTACGCTTCGCGGTAGCGGCGAAGGCGGGTCCCTTTCGAGAGCCAGCCGAAGATCGAGCAGACGATAAATATCTGCCAGGGTCCGAGCTTGAGCTTCTCTCGCCGCGCGGCCCAGCGGCCCTTGGTGTGGGGCAGTAGCTCGATGAACTCGCAGGCCTTGTTGGCGGCGTCGTCGTCGAACGTGTAGGGGAAGTCCGGCCGCTCTAAATTCTCAAGGTGCCGGGCCGCCGCGAGGCGGATCCACTTGCAGGCCCGGATGGTGCCGTTGGCGACGTCGGTCGCGTATTGAGTTGCCGCGCCCGCGTAGCTCATGCCATTCCGTCATCCTGCGAATTTTGCGAACGGTGAAGCTGCCAGGGCTGGGTCGCCCTTGCCGGGCGCCAGGTTGACCCGGCTCCGATCGGAAGGGGTCATGGCCAGGCGGCTGAGGCAGCTGACGAGTTGGGCGGCGTTGCTGCTTGTGAACTCGACGCCGAAGCGCATCTGGAAGGTGAGGCGGCAGGTGAGCTCGAGGATTAGGCGATCGGAGTTCATGAGCACGCCGGGTGGGATCTGGCGGACCAGCTCTTTCCAGATCGCCTTCAGCTCCGCGTCAAAATGCTTTGGGGCTGAGCCGAGGGCGCCGGTTGGTTTAGGCTCGCTGGTTCGGTTGGCGTAACGCTTTTTGTCGTGCTTGACGCTGCCCGATTTGGCCAGAACTAAGGTTGCTTTTCGCGGTGCTGGCATGGCATCTCAAATTTCCTGAACTGCGGACGTGTAAAAAAGGGCAGCGTGGTCTAGAGCGGATGGCCTCAAAACCTTTTGAGACCCCCTATCCCTGCCGGACGATCCGGAGTGACTTCGGGAGTCACTTATTGGCCGGCTGCCGTGCGGGACTTGTGGCAATCGCCGCAGAGCGCCATCAGGATCGTCTCGTCAAACCTGCGCTCGGGAGCGTATCGGAGCTTGATTGTGTGGTGGACGTCGGTGGCCAGCCTCACATGGTTGTGCAGCATGCAGTCGACACAAAGCGGATGTTCCCGAAGGTACCGGAGCCGGAACTGCTGCCATTCATAGTCGTAACCGCGCTCATTGGCCGTCCCGCGGCCGAAGCCGGATGAGGACGCAGAGACCCTGTGCGCAGCGCAATAGCCCGCGACAACTAAGCCAGGGCAGAGCGGATACGCACAGGGACGCGACGGTCGGAGCGGCATATCAGTCCTTGATCGCGGCCCGCTGGCGAGGCCGCTGAAGGGCCTCACTCGGCCGCGGGCTGGTGAAGATGCGCCGGTTGGCAGCCATTGGCTGCCTTGTGACAGTGGTCGGAGTGACCGTCAGGTCTGCCGGCGAGACCGTAGCTCTTTGAGTTTGCAGACGTGATCAGCTCGTCGGCGAGCTTGATGCGCATCGGGACCTCGATCTCTTCGCGGCAGTCTTGGCACCTGAGCGTGCAGCGTTCGATCTGGAGCCGCATGAGATCTGATCCCGTCTACTTACTAAAACGTAAATCTCCGCAATTATCCCCGGCATCGGTCCCGAATTCGATCGAATCGGCCGCGCACGGCCTTGAGGCTCACGCCGGCTGTATCTGCAATGTCGCGCAGCTCGACGCCGTCGACCAGCGCTCGCACCAGGTCAGTCTGATCCAGAGTAAGCGTCATGGGCAGGTTTTTCAGATCGCGAAGCCGCGCATCGCCGGAATCATCCATAGCAAGCTCTCGTCCCGGGGTTTCGACAATCTGGGCTCCAGCCAGCACGGAACGCGCGTGGCGAACCTTGTCGCGAATCAGGTTGCGGAGAATCTTGCGAAGCCAGGTCGCGAAGCTCCCGCGCTCGCCATCGAAACGGTCAATGTGCTTCCAGACCTGGATGCACGCCTCCTGCGCCAGGTCCTCGGCGTCCTCGCGGCCTTCCAGGCGGCCGACACTCACGGCGAACGCGCGTGACTCCAGAATCATGCCGTCCAGGCTCAGCGCGCCGGCTTTGTAGGCGGCAAAGGATGCCTGCAGTCGGCCGCGCATCAGGCCGCCAACTCTTCGACCCTGATGAGTCGAGCGTAAAACAACGCTGGATTCCACGACGCGACGATGGCGCGCGCCACACTCGATCCCGCGACGTAGTCTTCCATCACTTTGAGGTTCGGTCGTAGAGATTGCCCGCACGGCAGCCGCTTGAAGGGCGCGTGGAGCGAGTCGGGATAGTTGCGCCAGGTGATTTTGAGCGGCGCACATAAATTAGTGTGCTTGACGCGGGGCTTTTTCACTTTACCCGCGTCTTTCCGCTGCGAACCAGCGCCATGTAGTCGCGTTGCCACATACTGTTCGCGTCTGTGCACGGCTTGCAACGACAACCGTGAACGTACAGCGACCGCCTTCCATGTTGCGGTTGCCGATCAGCCCAACGTTTATATGGCTTCACTGGAGCCCCAGCTTCGCCTTGCGAACGCGAATCGACTTCCAGCGCGCCGGCGTCTGCGCACGGCTCTCGTAGGTGCAGATCTTCCGCACCGTGGTTCGAGCCAGGTTGAGTTCGCGTGAGAGTTTCTTATAGCCGAGCCCGCCATCCTCATGCCGGTTGCGCATTTGGTCGACCAGGGCGTCGGAGAGGACAGCGTTGTGGTGGGTCGCGCCGATTCTCCGGCCGGACTCATTCACCGCGACGAGCAATCTAAGATGTGGGGGCACAACTGAACATTAGGAGCGATCAAGCTCGCAGTCATTGCGGTTGCTCACTGTGAGGTTGCGCACTTAGAGCGTGCACTCCGGTACGCGATGTGAGCTACCGCACTTACGCGCCCGGCAGCGCCACGCCGTGATCGAACTCCGCGTAGTTATCCAGGTGATCCTTGATCACCCGGTAGCATTCACACGCGCGCTCCTCAAGGCTCGACGCATCCAGGATGCGCACCGTGCCGCGGATATAGCCGATCAGCCCCGCGGCCTTCAGCGCGCTGGCGGCGATCGACACGGTTGAGCGCGTCGCGCCCAGCATGTCGGTCAGGTACTCCTGGCTCAACCCGAATGTGTCCGTGCGCGCGCGATCGGCGCAGATCAGCAGCCACCGCGCCAGGCGCTGCTCAAAGTTGTGCCGTGCGTTGCAGCCCGCGCTCTGCATCGCCTGCACCAGTTGCGCCTGCACATAGCGCAGCGCGAGCAGTTGGAAGATGCCGCCGCGCGCGAATTCGAGCCGCGCCAGCTCCAGCGGCGCTGCAAAGCCCGAGCCCGCGATCTGCGTGTACACGCGGTTCAAACTGCGTTTGGTGCCCATCAGCGCGGAGACGCCGATAATCGACTCGCAGCCGAACATGCCAACCTCGACCTGGACGCCGTCTTTGAAGGTCGTGGTCATCGACGCCATGCCGGCCTCGAGGAAGTAAAGGCGCTCGATCGGCTTTCCCGGAAACTCAAACTCATGGCCGGCTTCGAACTTCACCGGGCGCAACCGCAGCCGCTCAACTACATCCGACGCCAGAGCGCGCAGCACTGTATTCGTGTACATCCTAAAAGACTAATCCCGCCCCGCCGCCCTGGCTGTCTCAGACAGCGCGCTCCCGCGGGTCGCCGCGGCGACGGCGTTATCGCATTATTATGTTTTAACCTTGACCGGAACACTGCTCGGCGAAGGCGGGGCGCTTGGCGCGCTCGTTCGCGCAGTTGCCGCACTCGACCTCCAGATCCGGAGGGCATGGAGTGACGCTCAACTGGAAACACAGCGCCGCGGCCACAGCGATCAGCCGGCGCAGATGGAGATCGCAAGCGAAAGTGTCGCGCCCCGGCCAGTGAACTATATTTGTCGCGGTCATGGCTTTTATCCTACGCCCGCGCGGTCCTCCCCCAAAGGTGTTAGCGATCGCCGCATTTTAATCTTGCAATGCGTAGCGCAATGCGCTACAGTTCTCACAGCCCCAAGAAAGAGCACATCGTGAAGCGTATTGCCTTTGTTCTACTCGCACTCATGTTCACCGTCCCCTCCTTCGCGCAGACGCGAGTATGTGGCGTAGTGAAGAAGAAGACCGTCTGTGTCGCAGGAAGCCCACCGCCTAGCCCAGAGGCCCCGCCCCCGATGATGACTACTGAGCAGGTGATAACTGCTCTTCGAGCATGCCCCAACGAGACTAAGGCGTGGCAGGCATGCTCGGCCAAGGTGTACGCCACCGAGCCGTACCATGCTTGGGTGGCGTGGGCGCGGTCCACCAACTACAGGGACGTGCAATCCAGTGCCGCGGCTCTTACCCTCGCAACCTGGAGCATCCAGGCTAACCAGCTAACCACTGCCATCACGGCAGATCAGAAGGTGCGTGATGAAAAGGTCTATGCCGACGCCCATGCTGTGGACAGAGCGAAAGCGGCTGGCGGCAGTGGACTGGATGAACTGGAGCAGATGATCAGGGACGCGCAAGCTGCGGGGGCCGCGAACGTCGCAGCCGGTCAGGCCCTCGCCGACCAATACGCTGCCCAACCCCAGTAGAGGCCGCATGACAACGAATCCGCCGACCCACAGAGTGGGTGCCCCGCCCGTATCGTCAAAGCCCGTCTCGATCCGCATCACTCCGGAGATCCGCGCTGTGCTAGACTTCCACGTCAAGCGCACCGGCCTCAAGGACGCCCAGCTCTTCCGCTTGGCTCTCATGGAGTGGCCGAGGAACAGCCCCGTAGCCGCCGCCGCACCCAAACCAGCGCGCACAAAGCGCTGAGAATAAAGTTCACGCCCCGCTCCTTCCGCGCCAACGAAAGCGCGGGCCAGCCGCACCACAGCCTTTAATGGAGGCCACAATGCACACCCGCCAAGGTGTCGCCGAACCCGCGCAGCCCCATCATAATCCAAAGCGTCACGCCGAAGCCCAGCAGCGCATCTGCGGGGTATTCAACGCCGTCAACCCGGTTGGCACC
>DATCBR010000288.1:0-5401 GCA_036511765.1 Acidobacteriaceae bacterium
CTTCGACCCTCGGCAATCCCGCATCCGGCGCAATGCTTGCTTATGGAATGGAATCGGCTCTCTGGCAAAGCGAAAAATTTGCCAAAACATATCCCACGGAAAAGAAATACAGGCATTCCCTGGCCGAAGAAACTGAGGGAATCCACAACGCCCTCTCAGTTCTGAAGGAGCAGAAGGTCCCACAGGACAAACTCGATGCTACCTGGAGGTCATTGCTCGCCATTGATGCGGATGGCATGCTGGAGTGCTGGATCCTGCTCGACAATCCTGATCAAGGCATCGCGCAGGATTACGTCGCTTACCGGGCCCAGCATCGCGATCTTCTGCACACGTATGTTGCCAAATACGACGTGCACGCGGCCAAATAACACCGGTCCTGCTCCCGCGCTAAACTGGAAGCAGGCGCGGAGAACACCCACGCCCCGAAGGGCCACCCATGCTCCGGAAAGCGCTCCTGCTCCTCGCAATGACCACCGGCCTCGCGCTGGTCGTCGCAGCCGGTGTGCTCAACCATCGCGACCGTGTCCGCGCCGACGAAGTTGCGCGCGCGGCCCATGTGAATCTGGTCAGAGACGGCGCGCCCGCAACCGTCGATCCTGATTCGCCCAACGTCGACGAGACCATGCGCGGCAAACCGGCGCCCAACTTTACGCTGATAGGCCTCGACGGGAAAAAGGTCTCCCTCGCCGACTTCAAAGGCCATCCGCTCGTCCTCAACTTCTGGGGAACCTACTGCGATCCCTGCAAGATCGAGATGCCGTGGCTTCAGGAACTGAGCAAGAAGTACGCAGCGCAGGGTTTTGACGTCGTCGGCGTTACCTACGACGCCGAGGTGGGCAAGACGAAGATCGCCAGCGCCACGCACGACCTCGGCGTCACCTATCCGATCCTTCTCTCCGACAGCAAGGTTGAGAATGCCTACCTCGCCAACTCGGAGGTCCTGCCCGTCTCCTTCTGGGTCGACAAGAACGGCAAGGTCGTCAACGTCACCGCCGGTCTCGACGGCAAGAGCTTCGGCGACGCAAAGAACGCCCTTGAAGTCCAGGTACAGAAGACCATCGCCGCAGACTGAATTGCGGCCTACGATCCTCAACGCAACCGATTACCGTTTGTCAGCTGGGCGTAGCGAAGAATCCCCGCATTTGGTTTGAAAAAAAATATGAAGCGAATCCGCCTCCTGCTCCTATCACTCGCGATCTCCGCACCGCTGCCCGCACAGCTCGGCAACATGAGCGCGCCGCCTCCACCTAAGGCCTACGTCGCCTACACTGCGCTGCCGCACTCCATCGCAGCAAATCACGCCGCCACGCTGGAGCTTCACTTCCGCGTGTTGCCCGGCTACCATGTCAACTCGCATAAGCCGACGCTGGACTATCTTATTCCCACCGCGCTTACCGTGCCCCCCGCCGCCGGCCTCAAGCCCGGCGAACCCACCTACCCCTCCGGCCAGCCCTACGCCTTCGCCTTCGACCCCAAGAACAAGCTCTCCGTCTACGCCGGAGACTTCATCGTCAAGCTGCCTGTCACCGCCGCGCCCGGTTCGCACTCCATCGACGCCTCCCTGCGCTACCAGGCCTGCAACAACGCATCCTGCTTCCCGCCGAAGAACCTTCCCGTCAAGATCGACTTCACCGCAAAATAGAATCCCGCGCGCGTTCGCATTAGAATCACGCACTAAAATCAAAAGAGCGCCTGCATAGCCAGGCCGCGTTTAGCCCATGGCCGCCATCACTGAATCCGCACCTACTGCCGAAGAGTTCCGCCGCCTCACGCGCCTGCCCAAGTACGTATTCAACATCACCGGCGAGCTGAAGGCATCCGCCCGCAAGCGCGGCGAGGACATCATCGACTTCGGCATGGGCAACCCCGACGGAGCCACGCCACCACACATCGTAGCGAAGCTCATCGAGTCCGCGCAGAAGACGCCTACGCACCGCTACTCGCTCTCCCGCGGCCTGCCGCGCCTGCGCAAGGCCATCTGCGACTGGTACCAGCGACGCTACGCCGTCTCGCTCGACCCCGAGTCCGAGGCCATCGTCACCATCGGCTCCAAAGAAGGCATCGCGCACCTCTGCCTCGCCACGCTGGATGAGACGGACAGCGTCGCCGTCTTCAACCCCAGCTATCCCATCCACATCTTCGGCCCAATCATCGCCGGCGCGCGCGTGCAATCCATTCCGCTGGACGACGGCAGCACCTCGGACGACCTGATCGCAACGCTCGAGCGCGAGCTGCCGCTCATGTCGCCGCGCCCGCGCATGCTGATCCTCAACTTCCCCGCCAACCCCACCACGCAGTGCGTCGACCTCAACTTCTTCGAGCGCTTAGTCCCGCTCTGCAAAGAGCTCGGCATCCTCGTCGTGCATGACCTTGCCTACGCCGACCTCGTCTTCGACGGCTACCGCGCGCCTTCGATCCTCGAGGTCCCCGGCGCCAAGGACATCGCCGTCGAGTTCTTCACCCTCTCCAAGTCCTACAACATGCCCGGCTGGCGGGTCGGCTTCATGGTCGGCAACCAGCAGTTGGTCGCCGCGCTCGGCCGCATCAAGAGCTACTTCGACTACGGCACCTTCACCCCCATCCAGGTAGCCAGCATCGCCGCGCTCGACGGGCCCCAGGAGTGCGTCGCCGAGATCGTTGCAAACTACAAGTCCCGCCGCGATGTCCTCGTCGCCGGCCTCAATAAGCTCGGCTGGCCGGTCGCGCTGCCCAAAGCCACCATGTTCGTTTGGACACGCATTCCGGAGCAGTACCGCGTCTTCAGCTCACTCGATTTCTCGCGCAAGCTGCTGCTTGAGGCCAAGACCGCCGTCAGCCCCGGCATCGGCTTCGGCGAGCACGGCGACTCGCACGTCCGCTTCTCCCTCATCGAAAACGAGGAGCGCACCCGCCAGGCCCTCCGCGGAATCCGCGCCATGTTCAAAGCCGGCTAGAGCCCCGCTCCAAAACCTTGTTAAGGAGTTCGCCAATGAGCTTCGACTTGCCACCTGACGCACTCGATCGGAATCTCGTGTTCGACTTCTTCTGGAAATTCTCGGTTTTTGAATGCGCTCTCAAGAGAGGAGGATTTCTGGATAAGCAATCTAAGTATGCAACGGCCGATTGGGCTGCGTTTGGCGGAGAGGTTCATGAGGGATTCGTAGCTATGAAAGCGGCGAATTTCCAGATAGCAGTGAATCGGATCAACAAACTCAACCCAAAATGCCAAATGAGACGAGGCGAACAACTAAGTTGGGAGCCGGTCACACGCAAGTCAGATGAGTCAGACACTGCTCACACCCTAAAACTGCTGAAGACTGTCAGGAATAATCTCTTCCACGGCGGGAAATATCCAGACGGTCCAGCGGAGGAAGTAGCTAGAGATCGGGAAATACTCCAAGCAGCACTGACCATATTGGAGTGCTGCTACGAATTACACCCAGGCATTAAGGGATGGATAGAGGAGGCTGTAGCAGCGTAGGCCCCACTATCCTGGGAATCATTTCTCCAGTCGCTTTGTGGACGGCTTCTTCTTGGCAGGGGTCGAATACACCGCTCGCATACGCTCCGCGCGCGCCTCCGCAATCCACTCCACTACATCGCAAGGCGGCAGCGGACCCGCATCGTACACAAGCGTTCCGCGCTTCATGAAAAGCCCGCGTGTCGGCTTTTGTTCGTTGTCAGCCATCTCTTATTCTCCCTTACAGCACCGGCGAATCGTCTCCCAGCATCGCGTGGCGCACCACCTTGATCGGCGCGAAGCCATGCCGCATAAACGCATCATGGAAGCGGCCGATGCTGTACGCCGCGCCCATCTTTTTCTCGTAGTCCGCGCGCAGCTTCATGATCTCCAGCTTGCCCAGCGTGTAGTAGAGATACATCGGATCGCCGGTGCCGCGCTTGGTCTCCACCTCGGCAATCGCCGGCGTCTGGTAACCCTCCTTCACAAAGAAGTCTTCGGCGTCCTTCAGCGTCCAGTTCGGGTCCGTGTGCAGCCGGATCGAGTTCACGAAGCGCGCATCGCGCAGCAGCGCATCCATCAACTGCCCCAGCCGGATCAGCCGCGCCTTCTTCAACTCCTCCGGCCCTGCATTCGCCGGCGCGGCGTCATAGCCCTCATCCAGCATCATCTGCTCGCAGTAGTGCGCCCAGCCCTCAATGTTCGTGTTCGCCCCCAGCACCTTGCGGATCGTGCTGCCGAACTGAGGCATCCACAAGAACTGCACATAGTGCCCCGGATACGCCTCATGCACGCTGGTCGAAACGATCGTGCCCACGTTGAACTGCGCCATAAAGGACGCGATATGCTCCGGCGTCCAGTCCTTCTCCGGCAGCGTCACGTTGAAGTACGCCTTCTTCGAGTGCGTCTCAAACGGCCCCGGAGGGTCCATTGACGCGAATGTCGTCGCCCGCATAAACGGCGGCGTCTCCTCCAGCGTCGGCTGCACCTGGCCCGGAATCGTGATGATGTGTTTCGCGCGGATAAATCCGATCAGCGAATCGAACGTCTGGTGGAAGCTGTTCAGCAGCTCACCCGGTGGCGGCGTCATCTTCTGCAACTCTTCCAATTCCTGCTGTGCCGATTTAGCCGGATCAATCTCCTTCGCCACGTGCGCAAACTCCGCCTGGTTCCTGTGCAGATCGTCCATCGCAATCTGCAATAACCGGTCCAGCGGCAGGTCCACCATCTCGTCATACGAAAGCTTCTTGCGATACGTCCCCGCGCCCAGCTTGTAGTCGCCGTTCGACCGTGGCAGCAGGTCCGTCTTCATCCAGCTCGCGTAGCTCTTCAGCGCCGCGATCACCGCCGCATTCGTCTTCGCGAACTCCGCCTTCGCCGCCGCGTCCGTCGCCACCTCCGCGCCATCTGCTCCACTGAAGAAAGCGCTCGGCACGTCCTTTTCAAAGAAACTCGCGTCGCCGTCAACCTGCTCCAGCGCAATCTCTGTAAAAATCTTCGGTGGGTCCTTCAGGTTCTTCCGCGCCTCTTCCAGCGCCTTCGGCATCAGCTTCTCGCGCTCCACCAGCGCGCGCAGCCGCACATTCGCCGCCGCGTACGGCCGCTCCATAATGGTGAACGCCGCCGTCGTAATTCCCGATGAGTAGTTGTCCGGGTTCTTCTCCCACCCGCGAATCGCCTCCAGCGACAACAACTCGCTCTTAATGTTGTTCAGCAAAATCTCGCGGTCCGCCGCGACTGAAGCGTCCAGGGCTCCCGGGTCGATCGCCTCTACCTTCTTCTCGTACTCATGCAGCGCCGCTACGTTCGCTTGAATCCCCGCCGCCGACCAGTCCTCGAGCTTCGCGTCGTATTCATGCAGCCCAGCCTCAGTCCCCACCGTCGGCGCGTACTTGAAGTACACATCCTTGAAGAACCCATCCGACACATAGCGAAACGTCTGCGCGCCGCCATCCGCCGCCA
>DATCBR010000289.1:0-6686 GCA_036511765.1 Acidobacteriaceae bacterium
GCCATTGCGACCGTGCCGGCCATCTCATGTCCGAAGATGCGCGGCGCGGAGTGCGAGCCGGTGTGGATCTTCTTGAGGTCGGTGCCGCAGATGCCGCAGGTGTCGATCCGCACCAGCACCTCGCCGGGATCGAGAGTTCCGTCTGCATTCAGCGGCAGTGGAACCGTCTCCACGCGCACGTCGTCGACGCCGCGGTAGACAGCAGCGCGCATCCTGGTTGGAATCGTTGGGATCGTCACAATCGGCCTGGCACTGATCTTTTCCGTAAGAATCCTGTCCGCGCTGATCTTCTCTGTACTGATCTTTTGAGCGCTGATGCCGCCCGCGGTGATGTTGGTTGCGCTAATTGCATCGGTGCGGATCACAGCAGCGCGGATCTGCGCGCAACTGTTCGAGGTATTGCCGGGCATTCCGGATACAGGCCTCTTTCTGGCGATCTTTTCTTCCATCGAACGACGTTCCGCCGGTCCTTCTCCTCAGTCTATCTCCGTACGCAGAGCCTCGGTCAATGTCCCAGTCAACGCATGAATCGCCCGCGCACTGTTACGTCCCAGCGCCATTACCGGGCCCCACATCCGCGGCCGCAGCGCCGCATGGACCGCAAATGCGCCTTCGCGAAACTGGCCATCAGAGGTCGCAAACCGCTCCAGCCCTTCCATCGCAAAACCGGCCTCGTCTGAAATCGCCTTCACCGCGCGAAATGCCAGGCCATGCGCTTGCGCGATCCGCGCGACAGTAGCTGCCTCCATCTCTACCGCAGCCGCGCCATAGGCCTCGCGCAACCGCATCTTTTCCCGCACGCTCGCAATCGCCGCCCCAGTTACAACCACCGCACTCTTATCGGAACCGGTAGCTTCAAACCGCTCGCCGGTCTTCGCGTCGATCACTACCGATGCGCGCAGAATGTCGCCCACGCGCAAGGCAGGATCGCACGCACCCGCCAGCCCGGCAGAGATCAATCTGGTTACGGGTGCCGCTGCAATCGCCGCCTCGCACGCCAGCGCAACACGCGCCGCGCCCATGCCCGCGACCGCGACCACCGCATCGCTGCGTGTCCAGACAAATACGTTCCGCGCGGCTATATCGTGACCAACGGGGCGCCGTCCCCATCCCTTGACCAGCGCGGCAACCTCCCGCGGCAGCGCGGCAATGATTGCTGTGCACGCAACCGGTTTGCTCATCGGGCCTCGCGCGCAAATGGCGGGGCGTATCCATTCGCGACAAACCATTCAATGGCAGCTCGCAATGCGTTGTAGACCGGAAGCACACGGAAGCCCAGATCGCGCTCCGCCTTCGCCGACGAGGCGAACATGTACTTCTTGCCCATGCGGACTGCCTCCACCGTTGCGCGCGGTTCTTTGCCACGCAGCTTGCCTGTAATCGTCTCATCAAAGAACGCGAACGCCATGGCCACGGCATGCGGGACTTTGTGCGCGGGGGAAGGCAGTCCTGTGATGGCGGACATGCGATCCAGAATCTGCTTGAGCGTCAGGTTTTCGCCGCCCAAAATATAACGTTCACCTGTAGCTCCGCGCTGCAGCGCGACGACGTGCATGCGCGCGACCTCGTTGACGTCGACCAGGTTCAGCCCTGTGTCTACATATGCAGGAAACTTGCGGTTGAGGAAGTCGACGACGATGCGCCCGGTTGGCGTCGGCTTCGCGTCGCCCGGTCCGATGGGAGTGGTCGGGTTGAGCAGCATCACATGCTGGCCGGAATGCGCCGCCGCGATCGCCTCCCGCTCGGCGAGAAACTTCGACCGCTTGTAGTGCCCGATCATGTCGGCAATCGAGACGGGCGACGCCTCATCCACAATGCTGCCGTCCGCTTTGAAGCCCATGGTCGCGACGCTGGACGTGTAGACGACCTTCGCCACGCCCTCCTCGCGCGCAATGCGGAGCAGCTCACGCGTGCCGTCGACGTTGGCCGCGTACATCGCCTTGGGGTCGCGCACCCACAGCCGGTAGTCCGCGGCCACATGCACCAGGGCATCGCATCCGCGCAGGGTGGTGCGCAGCCCCTCCGGCTCGCGCAGATCGCCGGTTACGACCTCGGCGGCGATTCCTTCGATTGCCTTGTGCGAGCTTGTGCTGCGCGTCAGCAGCCGCAGCTCAGCGCCCGCGTCCGCATACGCGCGGGCCACATGGCTGCCTACGAATCCTGTCGCTCCTGTAAGAAAAACTCGCATCGGACTTACACTCAAAAAGCTGCGCGCTCAAACAAAATGCGGGCGCGCGGCCCGCATCCGTCTCATTCCATCTCTCTCACTAATCCAGCTTCTCCGGTTCGATCTGGATGTTCTTTTCGCCGGCGGCCTTCTTCTCCCAGTACTTCTTCACCCAGGCCTCGAAGGTCTTTCCTGCAGCCGTGTCGCGCCCGGTAAAGGCCAGTGCGGCGATCTCCGAGTACGCGATCCTCACCTTGCCGGCGCCATCTGCCGGCATCACGCGCACGTAGGAGTCGGCCAAAGTGGCACCGTTCTTCCGGTCAAAGAGATACCCCTGCACCGTGCTGCCGTCTTTGCGCGTGATGGTGATGTCGCCGCGATAGTCGAACGCCTTTTCCAGTGCCTCGCGCACTTCGGCGTCGCCGGCCAGCGCGGGAATCCAACCCTCCAGGTTCTCGCGCTCGCGCCCTGCCGCTACCTCAATCTCGTCAGGCGCGGCATGGGACAACTGCTCCGTCTTCCCCGCCTCCTGCATTTGCGTGCTCATCGTTAATCTCCCGAAACTTCCTGCAACGCCGAGCTGCTCTCCGCCTGCGTCGCCGCAATCTGCACCAGCGGGGCGGTGTACGCGGGCTTCCACTCGTTCAACAGCTTCATCGCGCCATCGTCGGCGTAGGTGTCGAAGAAGATCGCCTTCGCCGTTTGCAGCAGGCCCTTCAGCGAGCCGAAGGTGTAGTTCACGCCGCTGGCCTCATAGCCGGAGTGCACCATGCAGTTCGCGCAACGGGGGTTCCCCGATTCAGTCCCGTAGTTCTGCCACTCGACCGTCTCCATCAGCTCCTGGAAGGTGTCGGCGTAGCCGTCCTGCAGCAGGTAGCAGGGCTTCTGCCAGCCGAAGATGGAGAACGTCGGCATGCCCCACGGCGTGCAGGTCAACTGCTTATGCCCCATCAGGAACTCCATGAAGATGGGCGACGCGTTGAAGCGCCACGTCTTCTTGCGGTTCGACAGGATCGCGCGGAACAGCTTCTTGGATCGTGCGCGGCCGAGAAAGTGCTTCTGGTCCGGCGCCTTGTCATACGTGTAGCCCGGCGAGACCATCATGCTCTCGACGCCCACCGTCATCAGCTCATCGAAATGCGCGCGCACGCTGTTCGGGTCCGCGCCGTCGAACAGCGTGGTGTTGGTCGTCACGCGGAAGCCCGCCGCCACCGCAGCTCGCACCCCGTCCATGGCGATGTCGTAGCCACCCTCGCGACACACGGAGAAGTCATGGTGTTCTTTCTGCCCGTCCACATGCACGGAGAAGGAAAGATATTTGCTGGGTGTAAAGAGATGCAGCTTCTCCTTCAGCAGCAGCGCGTTGGTGCACATGTAGACATACTTCTTGCGCGCGACCAATCCGGCGACAATCTCCGGCATACGCGGGTGCAGCAGCGGTTCCCCACCGGGTATTGCGACCATCGGAGTTCCGCACTCTTCTGCCGCCTTGAAGCATTCTTCCGGCGTCAGCTCCGCCTTCAGAATGTGGGCCGGATACTGGATCTTGCCGCAGCCGGCGCACGCGAGATTGCAGCGGAAGAGCGGCTCCAGCATCAGGACCAGGGGATAGCGTTTGCGCCCCTTTATCCGCTGCTTCAGCACGTACGTGGCGACGGTCCATGCCTGCGATACAGGTACTGCCATGATTTGTTTCTCCTCAAAAACCTAAAAAACCTGCGCTGTTACGCGCCAAACTGCCGCAGGTGGTGGTCCAGATGCTTGTACATCAACTCCGCCCATTGCTCCGGCGTCAGCGTCCCGAAGAATGCATGGGGATGGTCCGTACAGACTGCCGCGCCACCCTTGGAAAACCGATCGATAAGCCCAGCAAGGCGAAGTTTCTCAGCTTCCAGGTCGCGGTCGTCACTTACGATCAGGCTCGGTGCGGTCGGCGAATTCTTCCGCATCGGCGCATCGTTGCCCAGCGCCAGCTTTTTGACTACAGGCCCCAGGATTCGGCCAATCAAAACGCGGGGCGGCTTCTTCTCTCCCAGCGCCATCTCGATGGCCAGAGAACAATGAGCGACCGTCTGTGCAGCGCTCATCGTCCCCCACTGGCGTGTGCTCTCCGGGGTGAGCGATGCCAACCGGCCCCCGACTTCCTGTGCGGTCGCGATGTCGAACATGTTTCTCATGCGGCTGCGCCTTCCTTCTCCATCGCCCGCTTGTAGGTCGTCAACGCCAGCAGCGGGAAGTAATCGCGATACAGGTGATACGCCAGGTAGAACACCCGCGGAAATCCGGTGCCGGTATATACAGCCTCGCCGTTGCGTCCTTCGGCGGACTCGTCCCACGCTCCGCTCGGCGCCTGCCGGTCCACCAGCCAGCGAATGCCTTTGGCCACGGAGTCCGACCGCGTATCGCCGGCGGCGAGCAACCCAAGCACCGCCCATGCCGTCTGCGAAGGCGTGCTGGGCCCAATGCCGCGCGTCGTGGGATCGTCGTAGCTGCCGCAACTCTCGCCCCATCCGCCATCCGCGTTCTGCACCATGCGGATCCACTCCGCGGCCTGCAGTACGGGCGGCTCGATGTTCTCAAAACCGATGGCCTCAAGGCCGCGCAGCACCAGGAACGTCCCATACAGATAATTGACTCCCCAGCGTCCGAACCAGCTTCCATCCGTCTCCTGCTCGCGCAGCACAAACTGGATCGCCTTCTCGACACGCTTGTCGCGACGTGTGTAGCCGTAGCTGGCGAGCATCTCCAGCACGCGGCCGGTGATGTCCACCGTGGGCGGATCGAGCATCGCGTTATGGTCGGCAAACGGGATGTACTGGAAGATCATCTTCGTGTTGTCGCGGTCGAAGCTGGCCCAGCCGCCATTCCGGCACTGCATCGCGAAGATCCAATCGATGGCGCGCTGCGACACCTCATGCTGGTAGCGTTCCCGCGGATTGCGCACCTGGTTCAGCGCCAGCAGCACCTGTGCGGAATCGTCCACGTCGGGATAAAACTCGTTGTTGAACTCGAAGTACCATCCGCCCGGCTGAACGTCCTTTACCTTCACTGCCCAGTCGCCTTTGCGACGAACTTCCTTCGCCAGCATCCAATCCACGGCCTTCAGCAGGCGGGGATCAGTATTCGGCACTCCCGCCTCGCCCAGCGCAAACACCGCCTGCGCCGTGTCCCACACCGGCGACATGCAGGGCTGCATGCGGAAGGTCGGCGTCGGATATCCGGGCTCTCCCTGCGGATTGTCGATGCCCAGCTTCTCAAACTCGTCCATCGCACGGATAAACTGCGGATCGTCCTCGGTATATCCCAGGCACTTCAGCGCGATGATGGCATTCATCATCGCCGGGTAGATCGCGCCCAGTCCGTCCGACATCTCAAACCGCTCCAGCAGCCACTTCTCCGCCATCTTCATCGCCACATTGCGCAGCGGCCGGATGTGTACCCGTTCAAACCAGTGCACCATGCGGTCCGTCAGCAGGAAGAAGTTGCGCCAACTGATCCAATGTTTTCTGTCCCACTTCAAATGCAGGTCGGCGTTGGCGCGCCCGCCCACAAACAGTTCATCGATCCCCTGCTCGGCGGGAATCTTCTTGAACGGCTTCTTCGCGTACGCAATCGACAGCGGCACCAGGATCGCGCGCGACCACGCCGAGATCTCGTAGATGTTGAAGTAGAACCACTTGGGAAAAGTCATCAACTCCGGCGGCACCGCCGGCACTGCGTCGTACTCATACTGGCCAAGGAAGCAGAGATAGATCTTCGTGAAGGTGTTGCACTCCGTAACGCCGCCATGCGCCAGAATCCACTGGCGGGCTTTGGTCAGCACTGCGTGGTCGGGCGACCAGCCCATCAGCTTCAGCGCAAAGTACGCCTTTACCGAGAGCGAGATGTTGGATGGTCCGCCGGGGTAGATGCTCCAACCACCATCCTTATTCTGGTGGCGAAGGATCTCGTTGACCGCGCGCTCCATCTTCCCGCGGTCGCCCGTGCCCAGCAGCGTGTGCATAAAGATGTAGTCAGACTCCAGCATCGAGTCCGCCTCCAGCTCACCGCACCAGTAGCCCTCCGGATGCTGCAAGCCGAAGAGCCAGTCCGTGGCGCGAGCGATTGCGCCGGAGACCTGCTCCAGCCTTACGTCCATGCGCCCATAGCGAGGCTGCGCCGGGGCCGCCTGCGGGTTCCGTGGAAATGTACTCATCGATCGGTAACTCTCTCGAATCCCCAAAACTCGGTTCTTGCAATTCTTCTCACCGGTCTCGGATTCTTGAGCACGCGCGGGCCCTCGACAGGCGGCCGCCATGCGGCTGCTTTTACGGATGCGTGGGCGGGGCCGAAGCAATGGCCTGGACGATCTCCGGTGGAAGGCCGAACCGAACGTTCTCCGGCATCACCTCCACCTCGTCCACTGACCCATAGCCCATCTCCTGCAGATAATCCACAACGTGCTGCACCAGCACCTCGGGCGCCGATGCGCCGGCCGTCACAGCCACCGTTCTCACACCCTCCAGCCACTCGGCTTGGA
>DATCBR010000290.1:0-3894 GCA_036511765.1 Acidobacteriaceae bacterium
TCACGGTCGGACCGCGCGTACTGCTGTCAGCTGCTGCTCTCGACTCCACCGGTCTGCTCGCGCCCGGCAACCGCGCCAGTGAACGCGTTCTCTTCAAGCTTCCGCCCACCGCCTCCGGCCAGCCGGTGCCGGACTCCACCGTCGCCAACCTCAAATCACAGCTCGCCGCGGCCTTGCCCGATGCGCAGGTCAGCGACTACCGCGAGTCCTCGCCCGCCATCACCAACGGCCTCGACGGCGCCACCAGCCTGCTCTCGCTGATGAGCCTCGTAGCACTCGTGCTCGGCGCGGTCGGGGTTGCGATGGCCATGCGCGCCCACCTGCAGCAGCGGCTGGACACCATCGCCATCATGAAGTCGCTCGGCGCGCGCAGTTCGCAGATCATCAAAATCTACCTGCTGCAGACGCTCTTCCTCGGCCTGTTCGGCGGCCTGCTCGGCGTCGCCGGTGGGATCGGCGTGCAGCTCGCATTCCCCGCGCTGCTCGCAAAGCTCATCAGCGTTCCGCCGGAGTTCCACCTCCAACTGCAGGCCATCTTTACCGGCCTTGGCGCCGGCGTTCTCATCACGCTGCTCTTCACTCTGCCGCCGCTGCTGGACATCCGCGGCGTGCGCCCCATCCTCATCCTGCGCCGCGCCGTCGAAGACTCCGACGACCCATTTCTCCACGCTGCCGCGAAAAAAGTCTCGCGCAATATCGCGCAGATCCTCGCCACCGTGCTCATCCTTCTGGGCCTCGCGCTCGTTGCCACAACCCTGTCCGACTCGGTCCAGGTCGGCAAATGGTTCTCCATCGGCCTGTTCGGCGTGCTCCTCATTCTTCTCGCAGCCTCCGCTGCGCTGCTCGCCATCCTCAAGCTCTTCCTCAACACCACCCGCCTGCATCTGCCCTCGTCGCTGCGTCATGGCCTCGCCAATCTCTACCGCCCCGGCAACCCCTCCGCCGCGCTGCTCGCCGCCCTTGGCCTCGGCATCATGCAGATTATGACCGTCTACCTGGTGCAGAAGGATGCCGTCGAGCAGATGAACATCTCCGCCGCGCCTAATCTGCCCAATGTATTCCTCATTGACGTCGCCGACTCGGAGATCGCCGGCGTGAAGGCCCTGCTGCACGCCCAGCCTTCCGTCACCGGTGAACCCGAGCTGCTCCCTGTCGCCAACGCGCGCATCGACGCGGTCGATGGCGTCTCCGCCGCAGACCTGAAGCTGCGCAACTTCCCCCGCCGCGCGCTGCGCTCCGTCAACCTCACCTGGAACGACTCCCTCCCACCGGGCACCACCATCATCGATGGCGCATGGTGGGACGCGAACGAACCGAAGCCGCAGGTCGCAATCTCGCAGTTCATGGCCGGCCGTCTCGGGGTCCACATCGGCTCCGCCATCACCTTCATCTCACAGGACAAGCCCTTCACGGCCACGGTCGCTGCCATCACCCGCTCCAATGGCCAGCACGCCTACTCGCGCGCCGAATACACCCTCAACCGCGCAGCGCTCGCCGGTCTCCCCGTCGTCTGGTACGGCGGCATCCACGTGGTGCCGAAGCAGGTCCCGCAGTTGGAGCGCGCGCTCAACGCCGCCTATCCCACTGTCACCCTCATCAACGTCGCGGCGGTTGTCGAAAGCGTGCGCTCCGTCCTCGTCCAGATCATCTACGTCATCCAGTTCCTCTCCGGCTTCTCCATCTTCGCCGGCATCATCATCCTCGCCTCTGCTATCGCCGGAACGCGCTACCGCCGCATCCGCGAAGTGGTTGTGCTCAAGACGCTCGGCGCCACCCGCGCCCGCATCGCCACCATCTTTTCTATTGAGTTCGCCGTGCTGGGCTTGGTCGCTGGAGCAGTCGGCCTCCTATTCGCCAACTTCATCGCCTGGGCGCTGGAGCGCTTCACGCCCATGAACCTCACCTTCAAGGCCAACGTCCCGGTCAACCTCGCCGCGCTCGCCATCGCCGCCGCGCTCACCATCTTCACCGGTTGGATCGCGTCGCATCGCACGCTCGGTCAAAAACCGCTCGAGGTCCTGCGCGAGGAGTAGCTGTCTGCATTGCGCCGGTTTCAGCTCGATGCCGGCTTCGTAACACACCCACGAAACTTGATGCTGGGAATCCCTTAGAGAAGACGCCGGCGAGCGCACCGGGCGCGGCGCCCAACTCTTATGCGACGCCGGAATCGGCGGTTTCATCCGGAGAAGATGTCAGAACCGGTACCGTCTGCCTCAATGTTTCCGGCTGCGGCGGCAGCGCATCCAGAAGCCGCAGGATGCCGTTCCGCTTCTCTCTCAGGGCGTTCAGGTTCTCCTCGATTTCTGCCTCCGTCTTGCAGTAGAGATGCGGCGCCTCCTCGAACGTGACGTCAACCACGCCGTCCGTTCCCATCGCGCCAAGCGCGAACAGGACGGGTACACCCATGCGTCCCGCAAGCCGCATAGGATTGGAATTGAACTCCGCGTCCATATAGTTTCGGTCGGCAAGACAGGCAATCGATGTGCCCTTCTGCAACAGCGTCCGCATCCGGGCCAGCGCATATGGTCCCGCAGAGAGAGCGGGAATCGAGGCTCGCGTGCCAATCACCGGGCAAAACTCGCCATCCAGCGTTCGCCCGTTCGCTGCGACCGGCACCGGCACCGGATAACCCATATCCAGCACGCAGCGCAACGGCATCTCGCTCATGGCGAGATGCAGAGCGCAATAGAAAACCGGCCCTCGGGACAGATGTCTCTCGAGCATGTCCCGGCCATGGATCCGCATCGGAATATCGAAAGGGCCATGCGATGTCAGCTCATGGAACCAGTGGTCTCGCATCAGCGATTCAGTCAGCCGCCCATTTTGCCCCAAGGCGCCTACAACGCGGCCCTGCCACCGGCTCGCCCGCAGCGCAAAGCGAAACCAGAATCTCCGCGGGACTACCGCCGCCGCAATCGCCGCCCTTCGCGAGAACGGCAACTGTTGCCTCAGCCATGAGATTGCCCTTGTCATGCCACTCCAATTCTTGCCATTGCAGTTCAGACCGGCCTCAAGCGGAATAGTTGCTCTGCGATGTCCCCTCTGAAGCCCTGCGGATCTTACCTCATCGGATCCCCAGCGAAATCACCGGGTTGTAATCCCACCCTCGTAGTATGCGCTTTACCGCTTCGTTTGCCCGCCGGAGAGCAGGTACTCTTAAGTTGCCCATGCGCCTCGTCGACTCCCACGCCCATCTGGATATGTACTCCGCCGAAGAACTGCCCCACGTCCTCACCCGCGCCCACGCAGCAGGCGTAGGCGCCATCCTCGCCATCGGCATCGGCGACGGCCCTCAGCAGATGCACCGCGCGCTCGAAATCGCCCAGGCGCGTCGCCTACCCGACACTCCAGCGATCTTCGCCACCGCCGGCATCCACCCGCAGGAGGCGGCCCACGCAACCTCCGAAGCTCTCACCCAGCTTGCAGTCCTCGCCGCGGACCCGCTGTGCATCGCCATCGGCGAGATCGGCCTGGACTACTACCATGTAGAAAACCCCGCCATCGATATCCAGAGGCAGGCCTTCGTCGCCCAGCTGCACATCGCCGCCGCGGCCCGTAAGCCCATCATCATCCACTGCCGCACCTCAGAGCTGGCAACACCCGCGGCAAAAGAAAAGTTCGGCCCCGCCGACGCCTGGGAGGACCTCCTCGCGCTCCTGAAAGAGCACTGGCACCCAGCAGGACTCCCCGGCATCATGCACTGCTTCTCCGGCACGGTCGGCCACGCCCGCCGCTCACTCGACCTCGGCTTCTACATCTCCTTCGCCGGCAATCTCACCTATCCCGCCGCCAAAGCTATCCGCGAAGCCGCCGTCTTCGTGCCCGCCGCCCGCCTTCTCGTTGAAACCGATGCGCCCTTCCTCGCGCCCATCCCGCATCGGGGGAGGGTGTGCG
>DATCBR010000291.1:0-3498 GCA_036511765.1 Acidobacteriaceae bacterium
CGCCGACTGCCCCGCCACCTCGGCGGGGCATCTCCTTCTCACGGTACAATTGTCTCGGAGCTCACCCGTGCCATCCGGCCCTCCATCGCGGGAGGTCGGCAGCACGGAGGAGCGTTCTTTGAAACTTGCCAATCTCTACGCGCAGGTGACGAACAAGATCGTCACCGAGCTCGAAAGCGGCGCTGTCCCCTGGACCAGGCCGTGGCGAAACACGGCACCGGTGGGAAGCGTCATGCCGCACAACGCGGCAACTAACCGACCCTACTCGGGGATCAACATTCCGATCCTGTGGGGCGCAGCCCTCACCGGCGGTTACGACCGCCACCTCTGGATGACCTACAAGCAGGCGCTGGCAGCCGGCGCACAGGTACGCGGCGGCGAGCACGGTACCATCGTCGTGTTCACCAAGAAGCTCAAGGTCGGAGAGAAGGAGGAGGAGCACCTGGTCTCGATGCTCCGCACCTACACCGTCTTCAATGTCGCTCAGATCGACGGCCTACCCCAGAAGGAGCCGGTGATCATCACCGAGGTGGAGCGGATAACTGCCGTCGAGGCATTTGTGAAGGCGACAGATGCGGAGATCAAGACGGGTGGCAATCAGCCGATGTATGTCCCCTCGCTGGACTACGTCGTCATGCCGCCGGCCGGGGCATTCCGCACGGTGGAGCACTTTTACGCGACCGAACTTCACGAACTTGCTCACTGGACGGCGGCCGAGAAGCGGCTCAACCGTGATCTCAAGAACCGCTTTGGCACGAAGGCCTACGCGGCCGAGGAGCTGGTAGCCGAACTCACGGCGGCATTTCTGTGTGCTCACCTGGGGATTAGAGGAGAGCTCCGGCACGCCGGCTACATCGCCGACTGGATCAGGCTCCTCAAAGAGGATGACCGCGCAGTCTTCATGGCGGCGAGCAAAGCCAGCCAGGCCGCTGAATTCCTGCGGGCGTTTTCCGAGGACACTTCGGCAGAGGAAAACGAGCTGCCAACTTAGAGCCCTTCGGGGCTCTTTTTTCTGGGTCGCTACCGTTCTGTCGCGGTCATTTTCTTCTCGATATCTTGGCTAAGGGTCAACCTCGGCTGAATGGTCGGCAACAAATCTGTGCGACAATCCCATATGATGCCGACAATCTTCACGATAGGCCATTCGACGCGCTCGATTGCCGAGTTTGTGGCGCTGCTCCAGCAGGTCGGCGTCAATCTCCTCGTCGACGTACGCTCGATCCCCCGCTCACGGACGAATCCGCAGTTCAACGCCGATGCCCTTCCAGACGCGCTCGCTGAAGTCGGGATCAGGTACCGTCATCTGGCCGCCCTCGGCGGTCTGCGCCACCGAATAAAGGGAGCGACGCCATCGCCGAATACGCTCTGGCGAGTAGCGGCCTTCCGCAACTATGCCGACTACGCGGCAACCGAAGCGTTCCGGACGGGACTAGACGAACTACGAGCTCTCGCTCGTGACAATTGTTGCGCCATCATGTGTGCTGAAGCTGTGTGGTGGCGCTGCCACCGCCGCATCATC
Organism: Acidobacteriaceae bacterium; assembly: GCA_036511765.1. Lineage (GTDB taxonomy): Bacteria > Acidobacteriota > Terriglobia > Terriglobales > Acidobacteriaceae > Edaphobacter. Next base: position 1,520 of record DATCBR010000291.1, read on the forward strand.
GCCGACTATCTGTTGGCCAACGGAGTTCCCGTGGCGCACATCATGGCGCAGAATAAAGTCGATGCCGCGACGCTCACGCTTGGCGCGCGACTCTTGCCCAGCGGGACGCTCGTATATCCTGCCGCGGAGGTAGAGGCCAAAGCGGTGGACTGATCCGGCTGTCTTCTCTCCCAACCCTCTCCCGCGGCGAATTTCGTCTCGCGTATCGCCCTTTGCACAAGCGCTTCAGTCCGTCATGACCCCCCGACTGGGGCGGTTGCTTTTTCGCGCGCCAAATACCCCACTCACGAAGTCGCATCCTCGCTGTTCGCAAGAGCCTCGATCAGTTTCGCGATGCGGTCTCTCACGCGGGCGTCGCGAATTTTGCCGAACGCCTTGGCGACGCGAACGGTTGCTGCATCGCGCAAGATGTCGTTCGCTGCCCGGCTCGCTCCATTCTCGACGACCTTGGCTCCAGGCATTTCATCAAAAAACCAGTCGATCGGCGTTTCGAAGAGTTTGGTGATCTCCCACAGGCGGCCGCCAGAGACCCGATTGGTCCCCTTCTCGTACTTTTGAATCTGCTGGAAAGTGACGCCGAGATGCTTGCCGAGCGTTTCCTGCGATATGCCAAGCATCATACGGCGCGTGCGAATGCGCTCAGCGATGTGATGATCAAACGACTGGCTGCTCCTTGCAGAATCGGACTGGGGCATTTCCTCTCTTTCTTATGGCGACGTCGAACTCCAACACGACCTTGCCGTGATGCTTCACAACATAATGCCCGCGACAGTCTTGGGTTGGCAACGCGTGCGACTGGCACCGCCCACAATGCCGCCCGCCGGCCCTCCCGCTTAACCGCTTTCTAATCAAATCCGACGAGACTGCGGACCAAGGCGAATCTGGTCTCGCGTATCGCCCTTTTCGCAAAGACCGCTTCAGCCCGGCACGCCCCCCCGGACTGGGGCGGTTTCTCTTTGCCCCACCGAAATATCCTGCTCAGGCCTTCGCGCGCCTGCTGTCAGCAACAGCCGTCACCAGGCTCACGATGTGGCTTCTGACGCACACGTCATGGAACTCCACCCAACGCCTTGGCGACGCGCACCGTTTCCGCGTCAGGCGCTAGATCGCTCGCTTCCGGCCTGCGGCAGGCGCTACGACCTTGCGCTCCGGCATCTCATCGAAGAACCACCCGACCGGGATCTCGAAGAACTTGGCGATCTCCCAAAGCCGGCCAGCCGAAACCCGATTGGTCACCTTCTCGTACTTCTGAACCTGCTGGCAGCTAACGCCGAGATACTCGGCAAGCGTTCCCTGCGATAGGCCAAGTGCCAACCGACGAGCGCGTATGCGCCCTGCGACGTGCTTGTCAAACGAACCGCTGCTCCGCGCTGAACGGGACTTTGGCATCTCGGCGCCTCCTACTGGCCGTGCGATCCCTCGGGAACCTTTCGCCCGCCAACCCGTTTCCCAGACATCGCCCGGTTTAGGGCAAGCGCGCCCCCGCACCCTTGCCGGGTCCTGTATAGTTGAGACCGTCTCAGCCGCCCCGCTGGGGCGGTTTCTTTTTGAGGATCAATGGTGGAGTCGCGGCCGCCAAGAGAGGTCGTTCGACAACACATAGATCGTGATCGCCGCTAGACATAGCAGAACGGCAACCCAGAACAGCGGCGAATGATGAATCCGCCTCCAGTCGCGGCGGCGAACCGGAGGCTTTGGCGCGCCTCCATGATGATTTTCCTGATTCATCAAGCTCGTTTGGGGTCCCAGTTGTCGCCCGGCTTCACACCGAGGAGCGACGCAATGCGACGCACAAACGCCAGCATGACCACCGCCAGGAATAGAGTGAGCGTTGCCTTGAACAGTCCGACGCCTCGGAGGCCAGGAACGGTGGCATTCGCCGCCAGGACAAAGACCAGAATCCACTGAAATACGTAGACAGACATCAGGAATGGCGGTGGCGCGCCTGTGCATCTCGCACCTGACTACATCTCCCGCCT
>DATCBR010000292.1:0-8083 GCA_036511765.1 Acidobacteriaceae bacterium
GCCGCAACTGGCCGAGCACACCGCATTCGACTCCGCCGACGACTATGACCACTACGCGACGCGGCTGGGCAAGGTGCCGCTGGCGTTTTCGCAGACCATGACGAATATGCAGTCCGGCGTGGACGAGCGGCGCACGCCGCCGGCCTACCTGATGGAGAAGGTGCTGGCGCAGGTGCAGGCCATCGCCGCGGAAAAACCCGATGCCACGCCCTTCGCCGCGCCGTTGAAGGCCTTCCCGAAATCCGTCTCTCCTGCGGACCAGAAGCGCATCACCGACGCCGTCTTGAACGCTATCGCAACGGACGTGCTGCCGATGTACCAGCGCTTCGCGAAGTTCCTCTCCGTCGCCTACATTCCCAACTGCCGCAAGGACTCCGGTGCATGGGCGCTCCCCGATGGCGACGCCTACTATGCTTTCGCCGTGCGGCGCAGCACAACGCTCGATAAGACTCCGGCGGAGATCCACCAGATCGGCCTCGATGAAGTGAAGCGCGACGAGACCGAGATGCTCGCAATTGTCCGCAAACTCGGCTACTCCGACCTCAAGAGCTTTGGCGCCGCCATCAAGGCCGACCCGAAGCTGCATCCCACCTCAGCGGAGGCACTCCTCGCTGTCTACCGGGGCTACATCGCCCAGATGGGGCCGAAGCTGCCGCAGCTCTTCGGCACGCTGCCCAAGGCGAAGCTGGAAGTGGTCGCCATACCGGCCTACATGGCGGCCAACCAGGCGCAGGCTTACTACGAGCAGGGCACGCCGGACGGCAAGCGCCCAGGGCGCGTTGACGTAAATACCTACAACTTCGCGGACCGCTCCCTCACCGACGTCGAGACCGTCGCCTACCACGAGGGCGTTCCCGGCCATCATCTCCAAATCTCCATCCAGCAGGAGCTGAAAGATCTGCCCGCCTTCCGCCAGCAGGCTTACTACACGGCGTACACCGAAGGCTGGGGCCTCTACGCCGAGCGGCTGGGCAAGGAGGTCGGCTTCTACCAGGATCCCTACTCCGACTACGGCCGTCTGGAGGCGGACATGTGGAGGGCCATTCGCCTTGTGGTCGATACCGGCGTGCACTCCCAGCACTGGACGCGCCAGCAGATGGTCGATTTCTTCCACCAGCACTCCACGCTGGACGAGACCAACATCCAGTCCGAGGTCGACCGCTACATCGCGTGGCCGGCGCAGGCTCTGGGCTACAAGATGGGTCAACTGGAGATTCTTGCTCTGCGCGACAAGGCGCAGAAGGCATTGGGAGCGAAGTTCGACCTGCGCGCGTTTCATGACGTCGTGATCGACTCCGGCGCGCTGCCCATGGATGCGCTCGAAAAACAAGTCGATTCGTGGATCGCGGCCCAGACGGACGCTCCCGCCGCAAAGCAATAGGCCATCCTGAAACGGGATCTTTAGCCGCCCCGAAGTAGCGCGTGCAGGCAGCGCATGACCCTCCGCTCGCATCACACTTTATTAAGGCACACCTAAACACCGTTCGCGCCGTTGCCTAACCCACGCAAGCCTGAAACATCTTCGCTAGACCATCGAGGGTATTAGCCTTGCCGTCCTCTTCTTCCATTTCCACGCAGCGGCAGACATTGCATAGCAGCGGACTGCGACACATCCTGTCTACCAGTCCGCTCCAAGGCGGCGAGGTCTTAGTCAACTTTGCTGACGGCAGCTCTGCAATCTACGAGATGGAAGAACTCGAGAAACTGCGGCCTACCGCAAAGAAGATATTCCCTGCCCGCTCGGCGGGGAATTCCCATTTCGCGGACGTTGCCTGAAAAGTGCCGGACCCGGCACCACTGGTTGCTTGCCTCAATTGCTCTGGTAGCCTGTTGGGATGAGCACGGAGACCTACGAACTTCCAGTCCCCCCGGCCGTCCTGCCCGGGCTTCGCATCGCCATTCTGGGCGCAGGCAAGATGGGCGGCATCCTGCTGCAGGCCTTCCTGAAGAACAATCTGCTGCACGCAGATCAACTCGTCGCGACGGTACAGCACCCGGACCGCGCCCAGGCCCTCTCCGCGCAGTTCGGCGTCGAGGTGGACACGGACAACCTCGCCGCTGCCAGGCAGGCGGACATCATCCTGCTGGGTGTAAAACCGGCGCAGGTTCCTGCCGTAGTCAATGAAATCGCCCCGGCCCTCACGCCGGAGAAGATGCTGCTGTCCTTCGCCGCGTCCGTCAAAACGCGCGACATTGAGGATGCCGCCGGCTGCAATCTCGCCGTCGTCCGCGCCATGCCCAATACACCTGCCATGCTCGCAGCCGGCATCACTGCGCTCTGCCCGGGCCGCTTCGTCTCACCGCAGCAGATGGGCGTCGCGCAGAAGATCTTCGCCACCGTCGGCCGCACAGTGGTCCTCGATGAGAAGCACATGGACGCCGTCACCGGACTCTCCGGCTCTGGCCCGGCCTTTATGTATATCGTCATTGAGGCCCTCGCCGAGGCCGGCGTCAACGTAGGCCTGCCGCGCGATGTGGCCACACTGCTGGCAGCGCAGACGGTCTACGGCTCGGCGCGCATGGTGCTCGAAACCGGCTACCACCCTGCCCTGCTCAAGGACCAGGTAACCACCCCTGCCGGCTGCACCGTTGACGGCATTCTGGAGCTGGAGGCGGGCGGCCTGCGCGTCACACTCATCAAGGCCGTCAAGCGTGCGACCATGCGGGCAAAGGAATTGGCAGCCGGTTAAAGGGCAGTAACGCCGCTGCGCACTTCCCTGTTGCCCATTGTTGCGTCAATGGCGTTTAATAATCCCGCTCGCCTGCGCTCTGTCAGTTCGCGCCAAAATCAGTCACCAAGGATTCTTATCCGTCATGAAGCAGTTCCAGAAACAAACCCTGATTCGTTTTGCCCTTGCCGCAGTTTTCCTCCCCGCCGTCGCGCTGCCGGTCTGCGCGCAACAGATGGTCCACGCCGTCTCAGGCACCATCGTCTCCGTCATACCCAACTTCAAGATGATCGAGGTCTCCACCTCCGATGGCGCCGACAGCCACTTCCAGTGGATAAGGAGCGACAAGGACAAGATTGAATTCGACAAAAACGTCAGCGCCGATTCCACCGCAGTCAACGCTTCAGCCGTCAAGGGCACCCACATCATCGTCTACTACATCGGCGACGGAGACCCGCGCGTCGCCGTCGCGCTGCGCGACCTCGGCGCCTCCGAGGTGCAGGACGTCACCGGCACAATTGTGAAACTGGACCGCAAAGAGCATGTCCTTGTCGTGAAGAACATCGACGGCGCCGAACTCACCTTCCATCTGGACGCGAAGACCGTCGGCGATACTCCGAATGGGGTCCTCGAAAACTTCAAATTCGACTTCAACAAAGGCACATATATTCGCGTGACATATACCCAGGTAGACGGCGTTTCCACCGCATGGCTGATCGCTTCCGGCCTCTGAGACGTCCTTTTGGATTTGGCCCGCCTTAGAATGGGGGCATGAGCAAAGATGTAGACTCCGCGCCGGCAGGCAAACTCCTGCTGGCGCGTTTCGCTTGGTTCGCCGTCTTTTATAACGTCGCCGTCATCCTCTGGGGAGCGCTGGTGCGCGCCACAGGCTCCGGCGCAGGATGCGGCAACCACTGGCCGCTGTGTAACGGTCAGGTGATTCCAGTTTCACCCGGCTTGCATACCGTCATCGAATTCACGCACCGCCAGATGGTTACCGGCGCAACTTTCATCGTCCTGGCGCTTCTTATCTGGACGTTCAGAAAAACCGCGAAACGCGATGCAGCCCGCTTCTTTGCTGTCGCCTCCGCCGTTCTGCTGCTCAACGAAGCCTTCCTCGGCGCGCTACTGGTGAAGCTGGGCTACGTCACCGATAACCAGTCGGTCGGACGCATGGTTGTGCTGTCCGTCCACCTCAGCAATACTCTCCTGCTGCTCGCCGCGCTCACCCTGACGGCACGGTCTGCGTCGCTCGCACAGCGAGGCACTCCGCAGCCATGGACTGCTCTGCATCGCGCTCGCGGCTTCTATTGGGCAGTCGCGGGTACGGCCACCACCATTCTGGTCGGCGTCACCGGTTCACTGGCTGCGTTGGGCGACACGCTCTTTCCCGCTGCTTCCCTCACCGATGCGCTGGCTCAGGACTATGCAGCCGGCGCGCCAATGCTCCTGCGCCTGCGCATTCTGCATCCCGCCAGCGCTCTGGCCGCGGGAATCTTCGTCATCTGGCTCATTGTGCGGTCGCGCAAACTTGTGAGCATCGCCGCGAGCCTCGATGCGCAGGAAGGTCAGCGCCTCGCCGTCTCGACGACCCTCGCCAGTCGGGTCGTCGCGCTGCTTGCCCTCCAGATTGTCCTGGGGGTGGCAGACCTGCTGTTGCTGGCGCCCGCATGGATGCAGATGTTGCATCTTCTGGGTGCAGACCTGTACTGGGTCGCCCTCATTCTGCTCGCCGCGGAGACCATATGGCCCGCTGCAATAGCATGCGGAGAGGCGACGGCCCGCGCTTCCGGCCTGTCCGCCTCATCCCGCACTGCACAATCCGCTCGGCCTTAGTGCTTCTCCGGTTTGCCTGCCAGGGCATCGCCGGCATTCTCTGTGCGGCGACCGGTTTCCTTCGCCGCCTGCTTGGTGTCATGTCCCACCGTCTTGGCGGCGTGCCCAGTCTTGTCCGCGGCGGTGTCGGTGGCGTCGGCAGTCTTGTGGTATGCCTTCTTCGTCCCGTTCTTCGTCTTCCGGACAGCGGTCTTGGTCCCCTGCTCAGTGGCGCGGCCCGTATCCTTCGCAGCGGCCTTGGTCTCGTGCCCGGCGTCCTTCATGTCCTGCTTCGCCGTCTGGGCGCCCGCAACGATGCTACCCAGACTGATCGCCAGCGCCGGCGCCAAAAGTCTCCCGATCCATTTGTGAGTCTTCATTCGTCCAATCCTCCAAACCCTTATTCGATGCTCGCCTTTGTGTAGGGCGCTTTTAGGTAGATTCACGTTGTGCAAGGTAAGATGTACGCGGCCCCGCAGGATCGCCCACTTTCAGTGGCGAAATCCGGCTCGCGACCGGTATATTATTGCGGTTGCGAAAAATGTCAGCCTGAAGTCCGGGTTACCGGCAGAAGTAGATGCCCGGTTCCCGGCAGAAATGGACTATGACCAGCCTTCCGCTCGCCGCATCGCTCCACCCCGCCCTGGTTCCCGCAATCTTCACCGGCACGCAGCTCACCCACCTCAAACCGGTCGATCTGATCATCCTGGTGCTTTACTTCGCGATGGTCATCTTCATCGGCTTTTACGTGAAGGGTTCGACCAATACCAGTGAGGAGTTCTTCCTCGCCGGCCGAGAGATGACCGCGTGGATCGCCGGCCTCAGCTTCGTCTCCGCCAACCTCGGCTCGCTGGAGCTGATGGGCTGGGCGGGCTCCGCCTACCAGTACGGCATCCTGGCCGCGCATTGGTACTGGGTAGGCGCCATCCCGGCGATGCTCTTCCTCGGCATCGTCATGATGCCGTTCTATTACATCTCCAAGACCCACTCCGTCCCCGGCTATCTGCAGCTTCGCTTCGGTGAGGGCGCGCGCGGACTGGCCGCCATCTCGTTCGGAGCTATGACCATCCTGATGTCCGGCGTGAATATGTATGCGATGGCGGTCGTGATGCAGACCGTTCTCGGCTGGAACATGACCGTCTCCATCTGGGTCGGGGCGGCGACGGTCGCCATCTACGTCATGCTCGGCGGCCTGCGCTCCGCCATCATCAATGAGGTGCTGCAGTTCGTGCTCATCTGGGCCGGCGCCGCGCTGATCCCCATCCTCGGCCTCATCGAAGCGGGCGGCTGGACGCAGTTGAAGGCAAACATCGCCCTCAACATGCAGAGCGATCAATACACTCACATGTGGTCCACGCTCGGCCACTTCAAAGACAATCCGATGGGCATCAACTGGATCGGCATCGTCTTCGGCCTGGGCGCGGTCATTTCGTTTGGATATTGGACCACGGACTTCCTCGTCGTCCAGCGCGTGCTCTCCGCGCACAACCTGCGCGCCGCAAAGATGGCTCCAGTGATCGGCGCGGCCTTCAAGATGGCGGTGCCGCTCATCGTCATCGTTCCCGGCCTCATCTGCCTCGGCCTGATGCAGAACGGCCATCCGCTCTTCCACCTGGTGCCGGCCGACGTCGCCAAGGGCAATCCCGCGCTGCATAGCTATGACCAGGTGCTACCGCTAATGCTGATCCGCTACTGCGGCCCAGGTCTGCTGGGCCTCGGCATCACAGCGCTGGTGGCAGGCTTCATGTCCGGCATGGCGGGCAATGTCTCAGCCTTCTCTACCGTGTGGACGTACGACATCTACGGCGCCTACATGAACAAGAAGGCCACCGACTCGCACTACGTCTGGATGGGCCGGATGTCCACCGTCGTTGGCATGGTGGTTTCCATCGGTGCAGCCTATATCCTGCAGCACTTCGCGTCCATCATGGACTATGTGCAGGCGCTGTTCAGCTTCTTCATCGCGCCGCTCTTCGGCACGGTGATTCTCGGTATGCTGTGGAAGCGCGCCACCAACTGGGGCGGCTTCCTCGGCCTGCTGGCTGGCACCGTCTCCTCCATTGGCATGTTCATCTATACCCATACCGGCGGCCCGCAGGCCTTGGCGCGTATTGCGCTCTCCACCGACGCGCAGCCCCAGGCGGAGAACATGTTCCGCGCACTGTGGAGCTGGCTCATCTGCGTCGGCGTCACCGTGATTGTCAGCCTGGTGACCAAGCCGCGCCCGGAGTCGGAGCTCGACGGCCTGGTCTACGGCGCCACGGTGATCCCGCACGACGGAGCCACCACGCTCTTCCAGAAGCCGATCTTCTGGGCCGGAGTGGTAGCGGTGGGCTTCTGCATTCTGCAAGTCATATTTTGGTAAAACAACCCCGGGTTCTGGTAGAGCAACTGCCGGTTCCCGAAAGACGAACGCGGATTTTTGCAGCACATGAAACAACGCGCTCAAAGGCGCAAGGATTTTGAAGGGACGGATTTATGGCAGAAGGAACAGGACGCGGAGAGAGGCTCTCCATCTGGTTTTTTGTGGGCATCATGACGCTGGCTTACGGCCTCGTGCTGCTTCCGTATGGCGCGTACGAGTGGTTTGGCAACCACGAGGCGCCAACCGTGCTGAACAACCTGCACCCCACGTTCTGGTGGGGCCTGCTGCTGTTTGTGTTCGGTCTCTTCTATACGCTGCGCTTCCGCCCGCGCCCCGGCGACAAGAACAAGACATAACCGCGATTCCCTGTTCTTTCTACACCGCGGACTTCGATGAATGCGCCGCGGGTAATCAAGTTTGGCGTCTGTGGTCTGCGCTTTTGTCCGTGTCCATCGTGTTTAATTTTTATGTGTTCAGCGGCGGCCAACAGCCGCAAGGAGTCAATAGAAATGCCCAAGCAAATGACCATGGGAGTGCTCGTCGGCAACCGTGGCTTCTTCCCTTCCCATCTCGCCACCTCTGGACGCCTTGAGATCATCGCCGCGCTCGAAGCCGCCGGCATCAAGCCGATCGTGCTGCACCCCGACGTCACCGCACACGGCGCAGTTGAAACCTATGAGGACGCCAAGAAGTGCGCCGCCCTCTTCAAGCAGCACGCCCATGAGATCGACGGCCTGATCATCACCCTGCCCAACTTTGGCGAGGAGCGCGGCCTGGCCGACGCCATCCGCCTCGCCGACCTGCACGTGCCTGTGCTCATCCAGGCCACGCCCGACAACCCCGGCAAGATGACCATTGCCTTCCGCCGCGACAGCTTCTGCGGAAAGATGTCTATCAGCAACAACCTCAAGCAGTACGGCATCCCCTACTCCCTCACAACCCTCCACACCGAGGCCGTCGACTCGCCCGAGTTCAAGGCTGATCTGGGATGGTTCTCGGCCGTATGCCGCATTGTGCGCGGACTCAAGAACGTCCGCTTCGGCGCCATCGGCGCGCGCCCCACCGCCTTCAACACCGTCCGCTACTCCGAAAAGCTGCTGGAGCGCTCCGGTATCACGGTCGAGACGCTCGACCTCTCCGAGGTGATGGGCCGCATCGACCGCATGAAGGACTCGGACGACGCCGCGCAGGCCAAGCTCGCCGCCATCAAGAAATACATTCCCGTCGGCTCCAC
>DATCBR010000293.1:0-6355 GCA_036511765.1 Acidobacteriaceae bacterium
TCTGCGTCAGGTAGGCCACTTTGTTGGGATCGGGCACGACCAGCGCGTCCACCTCTTCGAGCGTCGACACAACCTGGGTCACGGTCGGCGCCTCGCCCTGCGTACCCTCCACCTCTTCATGGTCGCGGTGCCCAACCAGCACCAGCGAATAGCCCTGCTTGGAGAATTTGATCGCCTCCAGGTGCACCTTCGTCACCAGCGGGCAGGTCGCGTCAATCACCTTCAGCGCCCGCTCCTTCGCCCGTTCCCGCACCGCCGGCGAGACGCCGTGCGCGGAGTAGATCACTCGCGCACCCTCGGGGACCTCGTCCAGCTCATTGACGAAGATTGCGCCCTTCTTCGCCAAGTCGTTCACAACATAGCTGTTATGCACGATCTCCTTACGCACGTAAATCGGCGCGCCGAAGGTGTCCAGTGCAATCTGCACGATGTCGATGGCCCGCACCACGCCTGCGCAGAAGCCGCGCGGCTTCAGCAACAGGACCCGTTTGGTGGAGGTGGAGGCCAGATCATTCCGGCTGAGGTCAGGGTTGGCTGCGGTGAGGGTAGTCACCCTATAAGTATACCGTGTTGCGGTCGCCTCAGCGACTCGAAAGCGCCCCGCCTTAGTAGCTGGGTCGAGACTGCATTTCAGGGTTTCCGGCCACAAATCCTGCTCCACCGATCACACGAATTGACTCTATAATCGCCGTCAGGGGACCACCGATGAGCGACAACGCCCTGCAAACGCTGCAACATGTCATCCAGGATGTGCTTGCGCCCGACGTGCGCGAGCTGAAGGTTCGCGTGTCTTCCATTGAAAAGCAGATGGAGACGCAATATAACTCGCTGCGCGATCAGATGAGTTCCTTGCACGATCAACTGGAGGCCAATTTCAAGGCCATGATGGCCGCCATCGGCGAATCCAGGGCAAAAAACGAGCTCGACATGTTCAAGCTTATCTCCGCACTGACGGAGCGCGTCGCGGTCCTCGAATCACTCCGGCAGTAATCACTGGGGCAGTAAAACAGACGGCAGCGGGCTTCAATCGGCGCAATCCAGTGCCTCAGATTCTCGCCGCGCCCGCCGCCGTCATCCCCTGCATGGTTGAAACTGCACCGTTTAAGCCTTGTCATCGCACCCGGGGTGCCCGCAGTGGCAACTCAGGGTGGTCATGCCTTTCGTATCCTCGCAATGGGTCGAGCAGTACTTCTTTCCCGCTGGCGCCATACACGTACATGCGATATGCGCGCATTTCGTCGGTGTACTGGACATGGTCGTCCTCCTCAAAAGGCCCTTCTGCCTTCGGCGCCAGGAGAACCCGCCAAACGTGTCAGGTCAGCTCTCCGGTCACCCGAAGTGGCAGAATTCTACTCTCGCTTCGCAATCCTTGGCACGCAGGTTTTGCACCGCCGCTAACGGCTAGTCTCCAGCAATTGCCGCGCATTCTCCAGGCTCGCCTCCGTCAGCTTGGCGCCGGAGAGCATCCGCGCCACTTCTTTCTCGCGCTCGTTATCTTCCATCCGCCGGATCGTCGTCCGCGTCCGGCCGCTCTTTTCCGTCTTCTCGATCACGAAGTGCTGGTCGGCAAACGCCGCAATCTGCGGCAGATGCGTGATACAAACGACTTGTTGCTTTTTTGAAAGCGCCTTCAGCTTCTTCCCTACCGCCTCCGCCGCACGCCCGCCAATGCCGATATCGATCTCATCGAACACCAGCATTCTCGGGGTCGGCAGCTCCGCTTTTCTCTTCCCCTTGCCCGCGCCTGCCGCGAAACTCTCCTCCACCGTCACCTTCAGCGCCAGCATCACGCGCGACATCTCCCCACCCGATGCAATCTCCTCCAGCGGCTTCAGCGGCTCGCCCGCATTGGTCGCGATCAGATACTGGATGCGGTCCCACCCCAGCGCCGTCCACGCGCTCTCATCCTCCACCACACTCACCTCCACGCGGAAGCTCACCCGCATCGCCAGATCGTTAATTTGTGCCGTCGCCAGCTTCTCCAGCTTCCCTCCCGCTGCCGCACGTCCCGCGCTCAACTCCTTCGCCGCCGCGCGATACTCCGACGCGTCCTTCGCCACCTTTGCGCGCAGATCTTTGAGCACCTCATCGCGGTTTTCCACCTCAGCCAGCCGCCGGGCCGACTCCTCCCCAAACCGCATCACCTCGGCCAAACTCGCCCCATATTTTCGCTTGAGCTTATCCAGAGCCGCCAGCCGGTCCTCAATCTCTTCCAGCCGCTCGGGCGAAGCCTGCGCCGAATCCGCGAAGTCCCGCACCGCCACGCTCACGTCCTCCACCGCCGCCTTCGCTCCTGCCAGTTGCTGCGCGGCCTCGGCGAAACGCGGCTCATACTTCGCCAGCTCCTCCACCTGCTTCAATGCAGCCGCCAGGGTCGCCTCTGCCGCGCCCTCGCCTTCATACAGCGACTCATGCGCGCTCATCGCAGCCGTGTAAAGCTTCTCCGCGTTCGCCAGCACGCGCTTCTCCGTCTCGAGCTTCGCGTCCTCGTCCTCAGCCGCTATCTGCGCGTCGGCGATCTCTTTGGACTGAAATCGCCACAGGTCCGCCATGCGCAGCCGGTCCTGCTCGCTCGATTCCAACTCGCGCAGCTTCTCTACCGTCTCGCGCCACGCTGCGAACGCCGCGCCCACGCGCTCCGTCGCGATCCCGCCGAACCGGTCTAAAAGCAAGCGTTGCTGTGACTGGTCGAACGAACCCAGCGTCTCGCCCTGCGAATGGATCAGCCCCAGCTCCGCCGCCAGCTCACGCAGCACCGCCACCGTCGCCGGCTGGTTGTTCACGAACACCCTGCCCTTGCCATTCGCGCCGATCTCGCGCCGCAATAGGATGTCGTCCGAGAACGCCTCCGCGTCGATGCCGTTCCTGTCGAGCAACGCCAGCGCGCCGGGCGTCGCCTCAAACACGCAACCCAGCACCGCCTTCTCCGCGCCATGCCGGACAATATCGCTGGAGGCTTTGCCGCCCAGCAGCAGCGCCAGCGCATCGATCAGGATCGACTTGCCCGCGCCCGTCTCGCCTGTCAGCAGGTTCAGCCCCGGTCCGAAGCTCGCCACCGCCTGGTCGATCACCGCATAGTTTTCCGCCCGCAGCTCCAGCAGCATCCGCTCGCGCCTCGTCCCCTCGTTAGCGCAAGCCTAGCATGCCCGGAGCGCGGTATCGCGCGGCGCTGCCGTCCCGACTAGAGCCATCCTCTCGCAGCAACCAGCGCCAACAGGCACAGGGCGAAATGTGCGGCCAAAAGTCCCCCGGCCCGCCAGCCGCCGCTCAATCTCCCCGCCAGTATTGGCGCCGCTACCAGCGGCAGAGGCCAGCCGTACCCAACGAGCCTGCCCACCGCGGTCCCCAGCACCGGTGCGAGTAGGAAGCCGAGGCCCCCATAGAGCACGCAGAAGCGGAGCAGCACATCCTCCCTCTGTCCCCTCTGCCGCCACCACAACACGATCGCCAGCGCGGGCAGAACACCAAACACCGTTACCTCTGCAATCAGCGCCATCACCGGCTCCATGCCGTTGACCGAGCAGACCCCCAGCGCCCGCACCGGCCCCAGGTGGACCGCCCATAGCCAGCGCGGCCGCTGGCACAGGAAGGGGTACAGGTTGCTCCACGGCTGAATTCCCAACAGGTTGCGCATCCCATTCCAGGGCACCTTCGCCAGCAGATACACCGCCTGCGGCAGCTTTTCGCTATTTCCGGGGCCGCCCGCGGTCAGGGCATGGACGATCCATCCGCCGGCGCCTGTGCACAGCACCGCGAACGCCGCCCTGGGCCAGCGCAACTCCCGCCATCCGGCCAGCAGCAGGCAAACCAGCGTCAGTGAGGTCGACTCCCGGGACACCATCAGTGGCAGCATCATCGCCGCAGCCGCCCACCACCACCGCCGCTCCAACAGCAGCAGCAACACAGCCAGCAGGGCCGCGTACCAGATGTCCGGCAGCACCAGACCTGCCAGCATCTGTGGCCAGAATGGAAGTACCGCCGCCGCACCCAGCATCCACCTCGGTGCGCCTGTGCGGACCATCAGCCGGAAGATGACTGCCAGGGTAAACACCAGGCATACGACGCCCACCGCCACGAACGCGCGCCCCACCGGCCAGCCCAATACCGCAGCCAGCCCTCGTACCGATAGAGCGTACAACTGCCGCGACGCAAACGGCTGAATGACCTCGCTTCCTTTGCCCCGCGCCAGCAGAAGATACCAGCTTGCGTCGGGTTGCTTCCAGAAGCTCCCGTAGATACGCCTCGTGGCCAGAGCAAATCCCATGGCTGTCGCGGTGGCTCCCACCGTGGCCACCCACTGTTGTCCGCGGCTCCACGCCCCCATCGGGGTCGCCCACCATGTAGGTACCCCAGTATCATCCGCCAATCAAGATCCTCGCAGCGTTCTGTCGCATGGATGTAACTCTAACCCCAGATCGATTCGATCACGCGACGGCCTTGAGCGCATCTCTCGCCGGCTCCCGCCCCGTACCACCACCGGTTCCCCACACCTTCTCTGCGGCTCTTCGCGTCTTACAATCACCATAATGACCGCGCCGATGCTTCCCTCCCCACTCGCGCTCGCCCTGTTCCTGCTCCAGGACGACTCCACCGCCAGCCCCAGCACCCTCGCCGGCTCGCCCGGCTCCGCCCTCGTCGACATGGTGCATAGCTCCGGCATCGTCGCTCAGGTCGTGCTCGTCATCCTGCTACTGGCCAGTCTCTTCTCCTGGTCGATCATGCTGTCGAAGTGGCGCGCCTTCTCCCGTGCCCGCAAAGAGGGCCAGCGTTTCCTGCGGGCCTTTCGCAAGTCCGGCCGGCTCTCGGAGATTTCCTCTGTCGCCGAGCAGTTTCAGCCCAGCCCGCTCGTCCCCGTCTTCGTCGAGATCAATGACGAATACCAGCGCCAGTCCGGCGGCCGCGGCCTGCCGCGCAATCCGCAGGCGCTCGAACGCGCTGCGCTTACCGCCAGCTCCGAGGCACTGACCAACATGGAGGCGCGCATGACTTGGCTGGCCACCATCGCTGCCGCCGCGCCCTTCATCGGCCTCTTCGGCACCGTCATGGGCATCATGGATGCCTTCCACGGCCTCGGCACCTCCGGCGCAGCGACCCTCCGCACCGTCGCACCCGGCATCTCCGCCGCCCTCATCACAACCGCCGCCGGCCTCTTCGTCGCCATCCCGGCCGTGGTCGGCTACAACCAGCTCACCGCGCAGCTCCGCGAGTTCGCCGCGCGCATGGACGACTTCGGTCGCGAACTCCTCAATGCCATCGAGAACGCAGCGATGTTGACGCCCTCGGCCCCGGCAGCTGCGCCCTTCGCATCTCAGCAAGCCGCGCCTCAGCCAGCCGCGCCGCCACCCAGCGACGATCCTCTCGCTGCCATTCGCCGGAGGACGTTTTGACGCGTCTCTCCTGTAAATCCGCATGGAAGCAAATCTGCTCGCGCCATTTTCTCTCAAGGAAAATGGCACTCGTTAATCATGTCCGGAGCGAAGTAACAGGAAGGACGCGTTAGCTATGGCCTTCACCGCGCGCTCCGGCGCAGCCGCACGAACGCAGACCGCGCTCGCCGAGATCAACATCACCCCGCTGGTCGACGTGGTCCTCGTGCTGCTCATCATCTTCATGATTACGGCACCGGTGCTGCAATCCGGCATTGAAGTGGCCGTCCCGCACACGCGCTCCGTCAACCAGCTCACTGAGCAGCGCACCGTCGTCACCATCGACCGCAAACAGAACGTCTTCCTCCAGGCCGGCAGCGGGACTGACACGCCCATCAACCTCGACGACCTGACCGCCCGCCTGCGCAGCGACTCCCACGGCGACCCGGCAAAGAAGACCATCTACGTCCGCGCCGACGAACGCGTGCCCTTCGGCGCCTTCGCCTCCGTGATGGACGCCGTCAAACGCGCGGGCATCACCAACATCTCGATCGTTACGCAGCCGATCGAGCAGAGCCCCAGCAACAGTCCGTAGTCTCCGGCAACCAGTCCTTTGTCCTACGCTCTCCCAACTCGCACCCTTCGCACTCCCGTGGATCCCTTCGCCTCGGGCTTCGCCGGCTCGCTCGCGCTGCACGCGCTCCTGATCGCCCTTGCACTCACCTCGGGCTTCCTCTTTCATCACGGCAACAACTGGGGCGCCGGCAACGCGTCCGGAGCCATTTCCGCCACGCTGGTCACGCAGGTGCCGCTGCCGCCCAAGGAGTTCACCAGCCCCAACTCCGTACTCGCGACGGAAACGCCGTCTCCCGCGCCGACACCACCAACTCCGAAGACTGTAGCCGTACCTAAGCCCGACGCCATCCCCATCCCCGTCAAACCCACCAGGCCGCCAAAGGTCGCCGAGCACACCAACCCCACTCCCCCGC
>DATCBR010000294.1:0-5852 GCA_036511765.1 Acidobacteriaceae bacterium
AACCTGTCGACCCGCGGTACTCCGGCTGCAACACCACGTAGCCCAGCCCCGCGATGCTGCGCGAAAAAGGATCGAGGCCCAGGTGATCATTCGACTCCGGGCCACCATGCGGCAACACCAGGAAGGGATATTTTCTGACTTCGACATAGCCCGCCGGAAACGTGGCAATCCCTTCGAGCTCGACGCCCTGCTTGCTCTTCCAGTGCACCACGCGCACCGGCCCCAGCTCGACATTCTCGAGTGCCTTGTCTCCCTCGCTGGTGAGGCGATGCAGATCGTTGCCTCTCGCCACGGCTACATTCGGAGTGTGCATCGGGTCACTCACGGCGAACGCCAGTTGGGTCGTCGCAGATCTGTAAGGCGACAGGAAAGGCAGACCCACGCCGCCCTCCGGCCACGTATACGCCAGCGTCAATTTGCCGTCGCGATAGGTGTCGACTTCATTGCGAACACCGTGCGCCATTTCGACGAAGACGTTTCCGTGAGCGTCGGCAGTCACGGCTTCGGCGGTCGTCGCAAGCTGCGGCGTTCGGTCTGTTGCAGCGCCTCCGCTGGTGGGCACGGTGTAGAGATGGTCCGGCGTTTCCGTGGGGGCGGACGTGCTGAGGAACGCAATCTCCGTCGGGCTCGCGAAGACCACCGACGACACGGAATTATCCACCGTCACAACGTGCCGCAACTCCCCGGTCGCCGAGCCCCCAGTGACCGAGCAAAGATCAAGCTGCGAGTGCATGTCGTGGTTACCAATCTTCGTCGTGCTCGACAGCAGAACCAGCTGCGTTCCATCCGGCGACCATGCAACGGGTAGCCCTTGAGACCCCTCGCCGCCCGCCAGATCGTGCACCGCCGGGCAAGCCCACGCTCCTCCCGTGCCGTCGGCATGCACCACATAAAGGCTTGTCTGGTCAGGCTCGATCACGGTTCGGATGGCCGCCAGCGGATCAGGCAATCGCGGATCAGCCAGCAGCGCGAATCGGGTTCCATCGGGCGACGGCAGCATCGCATCGACACCGCGCGGCAGCACCACGAGCGTCGTTGGCGCGGCCGCGGCCTTGTCGGCATTCATCGTGAACACGGCAAACTGCGGCGCGTCATTCACCTTCCATGAGCCGTAGAGAGCGAGTCCATCCGGCATGAATCCACTCGGCGAAAACCCGTCCGGCAGGGTGAGTTTTACCGCACCCGTTCCGTCCGGATGAATGAACCAGAACTCCCGGCCACCGGGTCCACTCTCCGCGCCATACACCACGCGGTAGAGAATCGTTGCGCCATCCGGCGACACCGCCACCGGGCCAGCGCTGCGCGAGGCAGCCCAGTCATGCGCTGTATACGGATGGCGTGCAGGCACCTGTGCGAGGGCTGCTGCAAAGGTCGTCAACGAGAGGGCAACGGTCAGCGTACAGCACATGAAACGCATGGTGGCAGACTCCTGAATTGTTTCCACCGAGGGTAGCACCCGGGACGAAGCGGTTATACTGCTGCTCTGCAACGTTGGGTCCTTTTCACATCTTGATTACCGGAGTTGGCATGTCTATTCAGCAGCGACGCACGCATTTCTATTTTTCAGCAGCCCTGATTTTGTTGGCCGGTTCTGCGTTCGCGCAGGAGCATCACGCCGAGAAGACGACGACCACCACGACGACGTCCAGCGCTGCTGAACCAGCGAAGCCGTCCACCCCCACTCCCGATTCCATCACCGAAGGAACCGTAAGCGCCGGCGGAAAGAACATTGCCTACAAGGCCGTCGCCGGGCTGCTGACGGTGGGCGCGACAGACGCTCAGGATGCGATGCTCGGCCTCGACGGCAAGCTGCTCCCCGACTCCGGCGTCGAGCTTCCCGCCAAGCCCGAGGATCGCCCCGCCACCGCGACCATGTTCTACACCGCCTACTTTGCCAAGGGCGTCGAAGACGCCACCCGCCCTATCGTTTTCATCTACAACGGTGGTCCCGGCTCGGCGACGATGTACCTTCGCATGGCCAGCTTCGGCCCGGTGCGCGTCGTGCTTCCTGACCTCGACCATCCTGCCGGTGGACCGTACAAAATCGTGCCCAATGAGGACACGCTGCTCGGCACCGCCGACCTGGTCTTCATCGATGCTCCCGGCACCGGCTACGGCCGCGTCATGGGCAAGGAGGCCAGCAAGGCCTTCTATGGCATCGATCAGGACGCAGGCGCCTTCCAGCGGTTCATTCGTCGCTTTCTCACCAAGTACGACCGCTGGGACTCGCCACGGTTTCTCTTCGGCGAGAGCTATGGGACCACGCGCGATGCCGCGCTCTCCGCCGCTCTGCAGCGCCACGGCGTGGATCTGAATGGGGTCGTCTTCCTCAGCCAGATTCTCAGTTTTGACGACTCGGCTGATGGCTCCGACGGTAATCCCGGCACGGACAACGGCTTCTACCTCGCGTTGCCCAGCTTTGCCTCGACCGCCTGGTACCACCACAAGGTTCCCAACCAGCCTGCGGAGCTTCTGCCCTGGCTGCATGAGGTGGAGCAGTATGCGCTCGGTGATTACGCCAGCGCGCTGCTGCAGGGAGCGGATCTCGACGCAACGAAGAAGGCTGCTGTCGCCGCCAAGCTCGAAAGCTATACCGGCATTCCCGCCGCGCTCTGGATCAAGGCGAACCTTCGTCTGACCGGCGGCCAGTTCGCCCAGGATCTGCTCGGAAGCAGTGACGAAACGACCGGTCGTCTGGACTCGCGCTGGCAAGGCGCGAGCATGAATCCGATGGACTCCGAATCACAGTACGACCCCTTCAGCGAGTCCATTGAGTCGGCTATTCTCGCGGCCATGAACACCTACGCGCACACCACGCTGAAGTTCGGCGAGAACATGACCTACGAGCCAAGCGCTCGCATGGGAGGCTGGAACTGGAACATGGCCGTCAAATCGCCGGGAGGAGACGGCGGTTGGCCCGGCACCAGCTCTAACGTGGAGGCCGATCTGGCCTACACCATGAAGGTCAATCCGAAGATGCACATCCTTCTGATGGGAGGTTACTTCGATCTCGGCACGCTGTACTTTGGCGCGACGTATGAGATGAAGCACCTTCCCATGCCTGCCAGCCTGCAGAAGAACATCGCGTACAAGTTCTTCCCCACCGGCCACATGGTCTATGTGAACCCGGAGGCTCGCACCGGTCTTCGCGACCGAACCGCGGAGTTCATCCGCGACAACGAAAAGGGACAGTAGTCATGAAGCAGTAGCCAAAACGAAGACGCACCCACAGCAAAGGCCGGGCAACGCTGCCCGGGCTTTGCTGTTTTAGTGCCGCGGCTCATCCTTTCAAGCCCGTTTGCCGATAACCCCTGCAGCTAGAAAGTTGTGCTGGTCGTTCAGGTCGCGATGTACTGTTACCGGGCCTTCAGCAAGTGCAAGCGCTGCACACTGGGGTACGCCATCAAAGCCTTATCTGGAGTCCTTGCACCTGCGCTCGTCATCGCCACCTTAACCCTGAGTGGCTGCTCCGGTTTTGCCGGCGTCAGTTTTCCCACCGTCACCTCGCAGACCTCCGTCGGAGAGATTCACGGCAGTGTCTTCGGTGGACACGCTCCGATCGTCAACTCGCACGTCTTTTTGCTCGAGGCGACTGCCTCCGGCACAGCCTCGACCGGCTACGCGACGATGGCGAGGCCGCTTATTACGGCCGCTTCTGCCGGTGCCGCCGCTGGCAACGGCTATCCCGTTACCCAGGATCAGGTCACGGGAAGCGCCACCTACGGCCTCTACTACATCACCTCCAATGCCTTCGGAGAGTTCTACATCACCGGCGACTACACCTGCGACATCGGTTATCCGGTCTATCTCTATGTCTCCGGCGGCTCTGCCAACAGCTCCTTCACCATCGCCATCACTGGAATTTCCGAGAGCTTGAATCACGGCACGTATACCTACACATTTACCGGAAACAACCTGCTCTCTCCAGGGCAGACCATCCAGTTCTCCAGTCTGGGTGGTCAGTGGGCAACCTTGAGCGGAACCACGCAAACCGTTCTGGGCACACCCACCGCCTCTTCGTTTCAGATCTCAACCAGCATCGCTCCGGGCAGCGGCTCCAATGTTCAGACAGGCACGGCGATATCGGTGGGCGCGAATAATCCCGCGGTCGTCGAAGTTGCACTGCTGGGTATCTGTCCCAGTTCTGGAAACTTCTCCAGCGGTCCCGGAGCCCTTTCGTATGTCTACGTGAACGAGGTGTCCACCGTGGCCCAGGGGTATGCCCTGGCCGGATTTGCGAGCGATCCCCTGCATATCGGGACCTCCGCTACGAACCTTGTCGGCCTGCAGAACGCCGCGCTCAATTCCGCCAGCCTCTACAACATTCAGGGAGCTGTTCTTGGAGCGCAGCAGGGCGGAGATGGCCACATCGCCAACCTGAGCACGGCCGCAGGCAATGGCACCGTTCCCCAGGCGGAGCTCGACACCCTGGCAAACATTCTGGCAGCGTGCGTCGACTCGGCAAATACCGCAACCACCCCCTCCGCCACCTGCAAAACCCTCTTCGCCGACGCCACCAGCGACGGAACCTCCAACGGCACCAAACCCATCGATATCGCAACGGCGGTCATCAATATCGCCCAAAACCCCGGTGCATCCCACGTCCTGAGGCTCTGGAACCTGGCCGGCGGAACCGTGCCCTTCTCTCCTTCGCTCAAGTCTCAGCCACGGGACTTCACCGTCGCGATCACCTACAACAACATCTCCTCTCCGGGCAGCATTGCCATCGACAGCCTCGGTAACGCGCTGGTTCCGACGAACTCGAGCTCAGGCTATGTCACCAAGCTCTCTCCAGCGGGAGCGGTCCTTGCCACCAGCGCCACCGGTGGAAATGGCTTCAACTCTGTTGCGGTTGATTCCGGCAACAACGTGTTTGCCACCGCGGGAAACTCAAACGCACTCTACAAATACACCAGCGGCCTCGGCGCCACCGCTGGTTCGCCATGGACCGCGACGCAGCTCAAGGCTCCAACATCTGTGGCCATCGATGGCAACGACTCTGTCTACGTCACCGACGGCGGCAGCAGTGCCAGCATCATTCGGAAGTTCAATAACTCGGGATCGCTGATTGCCTCTATTACCAACAGCTGCCTTGCAGGCGTTACACAGATCTCCATCGACCCCTCAAACTACCTCTGGGCGACGAGCAGCATCGCGAACGCTGGATGTCGGCTCTCGACCAACGGCGGCAACCCCACGTTCAGCATCTCCGCGCAGATGGTCCTGCCCGGCAATATTGCAATCGATAGCAACGGCAACGGCTGGGCAGCTCTCCAGAACATGGGTAGTCTCGCAGAAGTAACACCCTCGGGTCAGGCCGGAGTCTTCGGCGGTGACAATGCAGGTGGCCTCTCTTCACCAACCTGGGTCGCCATTGACGGCGGCAATAACGTTTGGGTCACCAACCTCGGAGACAACTACACACTCTCGGAATTCGATAAATCTGGCACAGCCATCACCGGAAGCTCCGGCTACCAGGGCGGCTATCTCAACGGTCCCTCCTTCATCGCCATCGACGCCTCCGGCAATGTCTGGATCCCCAACAAGACCGGCAATAGCGTCACCCAGTTCATAGGCCTCGCCACCCCCGCTGTGACGCCACTCTCCGCTCTGCAGCCCGGCGTCCGTCCCTGATCCGGTCTCAACCCATCGACACAGCAAGGGCACGTAGCCGATTCTGAAGTCCGCTCCCGGCTTTAGCCATCTTCAGCAACTCACCAGCGCGATAGGGTATCGTTTTACACTACAACGCCTATCGAAGTGCGAAGGAGTGTGAAGATGTTCAAGGAAGTTCGTTCGTCGCCGGCAACCCTGGCCGCCGCAATGTTTCTGGTAGCTGCAGCAACGGCACC
>DATCBR010000295.1:0-3116 GCA_036511765.1 Acidobacteriaceae bacterium
AGGTGATCGTCAAAAAGATCGCTCGAGCACGGGCCAAGATGGAGCAGATCAAACCCGGTTCGACGCTTCCTCGCGGGAAAAAGAAGGCAGCCTGAATGCGTAGTTATTTAGGCGACACTACACTAGCAGGCTGCTGAAAAAGGCTGTTTTTGATGGTCTTGTGCATGGCTGAAGAACGCTTCCCATTTCGCCGCGTCGATCTGTCGGCGTTGCGACCGTGTGGATCATTGGAGCTTTCATACTTTTTCATGTTCGGATCGTATCGTCGCACTCTTCCCAGGCACTTATCCTGTAGTCGGACACATTCGACTGATGCGCACAAGGTTGTAGGCCAGGCCGGTCAGGCACATGAGGTGTTTGTTGCGCCCGGCGCCTCGCAGCTTCGTCTTGCGCAGGCCGCCTACCGTCTTGCCCCAGCCAAAGAACTGTTCGATGCGTTTGCGCACGATCTGACTGGCCCGGTATCCGGCGGACTCCAGGGTGCCTTCGCCCAGCCCCGTGGAGAAGTGAGAGGGATTGAAGGCGACGTGCGGGGCGATGCGCTGCGCGAGCAGGCCTTCGACGAACCGGCTCGTGTGATAGCCCTTGTCGCCGCCGACACTTTTGGGTCTCAGTTTCTTGCGCCGCTGGCGGGCCACGAGCGTCAGTGCCGCTTCGGACTCCGTCACGCCGACAGATTGCGTGAGGCACACGTCAGTGATCAGGCCGTGCCGATTGTCCATCAGCGCATGTCCGGCAAAACACAGCTTGGCTTCTTTGCCCAACGACTTGCGCAACAGCTTCGCCTCCGGGTCCGTGGTACTCGCGTGCGTGTCGTTGCGACGCCGCTCGCCCTTGAAGTTCCGGTCTCCACCAGCGTCGGGTCCAGAGCCACCGCCATCCTTGGGCCGGAAAGACTTCATCGAGGCCCAAGCCTCGATCAACGTGCCATCGACGCTGAAGTGCTCGTCCGAAAGCAGCTCCATGGCACGCGCTTTGCGCACCACGGCGTCAAAGAACTTCAGCGCCACATCCTCACCGGACAATCGCTCCCGGTTCTTGCTGAACGTAGAGGCATCGAAGGACGGCTCCTCAAGACCCATGTCCAGAAACCAGCGGAACAAAATGTTGTAGTCGAGCGTTTCGCAAAAAAGCCGGTCGCTGCGCACCGAGTACAGTGCGATCAGCAGCTGCGCTTTGAGCAAACGCTCCGGCGGGATCGACGGGCGACCGATCGGGCTATAAATGCCATCAAAAACCGGGCGAATCTGCTTGAGGGCTTCATCGGTGTACGCCTTGATCGAGCGCAACGGGTGCTTCGCCGGTACGCGATCCTCGGGCGAGAAGTAGCTGAACATATGGGCTTGAGGGATTACATGACCACGCATCAATCTATCTCTCGTTCAACACACTCAATATTAGGCACGCACAAAGTGCGTAAGTTCAAGCCTTTTTCAGCAGCCTGCTAGTCTTACTGTGTCATTAAGTGAATGGATTTCATGATGCGCCGGCAGCAGGGACAGATGGGTAGCTTGCGGACCAGCAGCATAGCGAGTTCCAATCGCATGGTGCGGATCGAGTCAGGCGTGTGTCGTTCAGGCCGCACGGGGAGAGCCGCGCGGGATGAAGTTCTTGGGTCGCGGCGGGAGGCGCAGCAGCGGTTCGCGCGGGCGGATGGCGGAGTTTTTTTTGGCGCGGCCGGTAAGGCGCGCGCGCATCAGGAAGCCGTAGGCGGCGATGCTCAAGGTAGCGTGATGGTGAAAGCCACGCCAGTTGCGCCCCTCATAGTGACCGAGCCCGAGTTCCTGCTTCAGTTCCTGATAGTCGCGCTCGATGCGCCAGCGCAGCTTGATCAGACGGATCAGTTCTTTGAAGGCGATACTCGGCGGCAGCGTCGTCAGCCAGTACTTGGTGGGTTCCGTCTCGGCCAGCGGCCACTCGATCACCAGCCACTCTTGGGCGCGCACCTCATCGCGATGAGCGGCTTGGACGCGCACGCGCGCAAAGCGCGAGGCCAGCGCGTCGTCCGTGCCTTCGCGCCACTCAATGCGCCGCCAGGCGCGAGCGGGCAACTCGTGCGCGAGCGCCTTCACGTCGATGGGCTGGTGGGTTCGGTTGCGGCGCAGGTGCGTGCCCGGTCGGCCGCGGCCCCAGGTGCCGCGCGGTGGCAGCGGCTGGTGGCCTTCGGTCCACACCGTGGTACTGCCCTGAATACCGACCGCGTAGGTCAGTCCCAGCGCGCCAATGCCAAGTCGGAAATCCGTGTCATTGCCATAGCCGGCGTCGGCCAGCACCACGCCCACCGGGACGCGCGCGGCCCGTGCCGCGCGCAGCTGCTCCAGCGCGATCGCGCTCTTGGTCGCAAAGCCGACACTCTTCGGTACTTCTGCCTTCTTACGCCGCGCCGCATCCTCGGCCCACTCGCGCGGCAGGTACAGTTGATAGTCGATCGGCAGACTCGAGCGTTCGTTCGCCACCGAGACGCTCACCGCCACCTGACAGTTGTCCTGCT
Organism: Acidobacteriaceae bacterium; assembly: GCA_036511765.1. Taxonomy (GTDB): domain Bacteria; phylum Acidobacteriota; class Terriglobia; order Terriglobales; family Acidobacteriaceae; genus Edaphobacter. The sequence goes on from DATCBR010000295.1 coordinate 2,492, forward strand.
TGCCCAGCTGCCCGCAGTACTGGCGCGCCACCCCGACCGAGTGCGTGCCCTTCTTCGGATAGCCCGTGTCATCTACGATCCACGCCTGGATGGTCCCCAGCGCCGGCAGCACCTCTTCTCGCACTGCTGCCAGCAATGCCGCGTCGCTCCACTCGGCCTTGGCTACAAAATGATGCATCGACTGATGTTTCGCGCCGGCTCGCTGCGGCGCCACCAGCGCCGCCATCGGCTCGACGCTTTTGCGATCCCCCGACAGCATCAGCCCTCGGCAGTAGTCGTGCATCGGTCCGACCCGATCCGCGTGCGCCAGCGTCTCGGACAGCGTGCTCACGTACTTCGCAAACTCCCCTTCCTTGTCCATGCTGCTTCACCCAGTAGACGAAGAAGCGCGAATAATGCCATGATATTAATGACACAGTAAGACTAGCAGGCTGTCGGATTTAACCGTGTGAAATGGGCGATAATCATGTCGTTCCTCGAACGTTAGTGGAAGCCATGAGCAACTTTCGACCGATCAACCGCGACACCCTATTTCTGTTTCCGCCGTCGGTAGATGAGTGGCTGCCAGAGAGACACTTGGCGCGCTTTGTGGTTGAGGTGATCGACGGACTGGACCTTTCGGAGA
>DATCBR010000296.1:0-8004 GCA_036511765.1 Acidobacteriaceae bacterium
GAGCCAGCCTGCACCGTCAGGGTGCCCGTTCGTGTTCCCGTCGCGGTGGGCGTGAACACAACCTCTATCTCGCATGAGGCGGTGGACGCCAGCGGGCCGCCGCACGCAGCGCCGCCACTCGCGGTATTCGAGATTGCAAAATCACCAGTGAGGGCGGGCGGGCTCACAGTGATCGTCCCGCCACCTGCAACGAGGTTGGTCACAACAAAGAGCTGTGGACCGCTGGTGCTGTGCAATGGGACTGGCCCGAAGTCTGCGACCACAGGCGTCAGCAACAGACCGGTCTGCGGCAGGCCCGTTCCGGTGAGTGCCAGCACATACGCACTGCCGCCGCTCGCCGAAGTCAGCGTCAGCGCTCCCATCTGAGCGCCTGCTGAACCCGGCATGAACGCAATTCCCAGCCAGCAGTTGTAGCAAGTGCCGGATGCGCTCGTCCCGAACGCCGCGATGGAGGGCTGCCCATGTCCGTAGCCGATGTCGTCAACCCTGACCACGCCAAACGCCGCGCCGGACACAGCCGCGTCCAAAGCGGTGAAGGGCTGTGTCACCTTCACCCACACCACACTCGGTTCGCCGACGATCACGCCGCCGAAGGAGATCGTCCCGTTGTTCGCCGGCGAAAGAATCCCCGTCGCTGTTCCCGATAGCGCCACATATACCGGTGTTGTGCCGGCGCCTGCGGTTATCGCAAGCAGGCCTCCGCGCGCGCCGGGCTGTGACGGTGCAAAGCTCAGCACCACATTGCACGAGGCGTGACCAGCCAGCGACGCGCCGCAGTTGGTGGTATCGGTGAAGTCTCCTGTCAGCGTGAGCGCCAGCGAGAACGGGCTTGCGCCCGTGTTCGTTACCGTCACGGTCTGCGTGCTCGCGGAGACACCGGTCACAACCACGGGCGTCGCAAAGTTCACCACCTGTGTGGACACGCTCAGGTTCGGATTGACGCTTGCGCCATTCACGCCGGGTTGCGGCAGGGTCGTCCCCGTCACCAGCACGCTGAGGCCCTGGTCCAGCGTCAGGGTCACTGCGTCAGACGAGGGTGTTTGCGCCGCCTGATAGGCGAGCCTCAACTGGCAGACGGTCTGTGCCTCCAATACGCCAGGGCATCCGTCGCTGACCGCGAACGCTGAACTCGCGGGCAGCGTCACCGCTGTGTGGGCGGCGGAAGCGTTCGAGTTGTTCGAGAGGTACAGGTATCTCGGCAGCCGCAGCCCGCCTGTGTACTGCGTTCCGAACTCCACCTTCGCCGAAGAAACAGAGAGCTGCGCCGCCTGCGTGTATCCGGTGAGCCGCACCTCACGTGTGCCGATCAGCCAGTTCGCGTTGATCGGCCCGTTGTTCGTCGCGGTGTTCGATGCCGTCAGCCCGAGGGTGATGTGGCACGTTGCACCTGCGGCCAGCGTCTTCATTCCGCTGCCTGCCGCCGTGCAATCGCTCGCCGTCTCCGCGAGTGTGTAGGGCAGCGTCATCTTTGCGCTCACGTCCAGGGCGGAGACAAATGTCTGGCTTTGCTGCGTCAGGTTCGTCACGGTAATAGTCTGCGTCACAGCACCTGACGCCGAACTTGCAATGCCGAAGTCCAGCTCCTTTGGCGCGAAGACGAGGCTCGATGGACTTGCACCCGCGGTCAAGGCAGGCAGTGCCTGAGTCTGCGCCGTGGCATTCGAAGCTGTCGCCGTGATGCTTCCCGGCCCGTTGCCGCTCAGCTCGATCGCGCACTCCCCGCCGGCGGAGAGCGTTGTGCCGCAGTTGGTCGCGAAGGCGAAGCCGGTGACGTTGACCTGCACTCCGCTCGCCTCGGCCGATCCCAGGTTGCGCAGGGTCAGGTTTGGCGCGTCATCGACCGAAAGAGCCAACGCCGCAGTTGGCGTCGACCCGTTCGCGGGAACTGCCAGCTTCGCCAGATACGCGGCCGAGCCGGAGCACAGGCTTCCGGCGCATGCAGCCGGAGCGAGAACCGCAGACCGCACGGTGGAAGGGAATGCCGCCGTTGGAGCCTTTACCAGCGGCAGGTCGTATGTCTCAGTGGCCAAAAGGGTCTGGCTTGCCGACGGTTGAAAACTGCCTGCGAGCAGCACATCTCCCCCGGGATCGACGGCGAGGCTTGTCAGATTTACCGGTGCACTCGCGCTGGTGGAGGCGACTGTTGCCAGCCCGCCGAAGCGCGCCGTCTGGTCCACCACCCCGCCAGAGTTCACCCGCACGGCGAAGCTGTTGCCGAACGTGGCGAGCGGCTCAACAGGAAACAGGGGCAGGCTCAGACTCCCGGCGATCCACGCCGTGCCGCTGGGCCCTGCTGTCACGTAGGACTGCGTTCCCGGAACCAGCAGCGTCGAACTCACCACCGCGCTCCCGTCCAGCGGCATCCGCACCAGGGTCTGGTACGTGGTTGTCGCCAGCGGCCCTGCAACTGTCGCAACAGGAAACTGACCCAGCGACACCGCGCCCGAGAGCAGCAGGTACCCGCTTGCTGAATCCATCGCGATGGAACTGATGCCCGCGCCGGGTATATAGGTCGAAAACAGGATCCCGCTGCCGGCCGCATTCAGCTTGGTTAGAAATCCAGAGGTCGTCCCCAGCATCGCCGGCACCAGCGCAGCCACGGTGGGATATCCCTGCGATGTCGTCGCACCAACGATGTACGTGTTGTCCGACGAGTCGGCAGTCACCCCCGCAGGCATTACGTTGCCGTTGAAGGCGGTGAGGTAGGTTGCGTACGCCAGCGTCTGTCCATTGGCTGAGAACTTCTCGACAAATCCGTTTTGTGTGCTTCCCGAAGCAGGCGCCTGCCCAATCGCCGACGGCGTTACCGGCAGCGTCGCAGAAAAGATGCTGCCCGTCACGAACACGGCATCGGCGGTCGCGGCGATCCCCGCCGGCGCCATAGCGCTGCCGCCGCCAAAGCTTACCCACTGCGGATTCAGGTTCGCATCGAACTTCGCCACAAACGCATTCGTCGCACTGGGGATTGCCGACGGAAAGGCTACGCCAGCTGTGCCGCCCATTGCGCCGGAAGTGCTCGTCCCGGTCGCATAGATATTCCCTGCGGGATCGAGCGTCATGGTGAGGCCGATGTCGCCCTGTGCACCCACCAGGGCTTGCGCCAGCACACTGCTCGCGGCGGCATCCGTCTTCATCAGCCGGATGCCGTCTTTCTGGTCCAGCAGCAGGAGCAGATTTCCCTGCGCATCGACCTGCACCGCATTGATCTGACCGACCGGAGTGTTCTGACTGTTCAGTACGCTTCGCAGTCCGGCAAAGGCAAGCTGCTGCGGACTGGTCATGGATGTCTGTTGTTGTGCGCTTGCAACCAGATTCAGTGCCGCGCAGCATAACAGTGCGCAGAGCACGTGCCGCAGCACCCTCCACAGGCCCACGTGCTGCGAATCACTCATTCTGAAACAAGAGAGTTCAGCGCGTCGTCGCGCCTGGGAATGCAACACGGCCTGGGAGAATCTCCTCATGGTCATCTGGCTGCGGTGTTGCTCGAGGTTGCAGCCTGCCCTCAATATCCATGGAAACCGGTGTGCTTCAGGCTCCGCGCGTAAGAAATAGAAGTGAAAAGTAACTATACAGTGCAGATTCGGGAATGGGTACCGTTACTTTAGGGTAGCCTGGTGCAGCGACTGGCCTGACTCGTGCAGGGACTGTCTACGCACAAACTTCCAGCAGGGAAGAGAAGCCTCGTTCGCGCATCTCGCGCACAAACTCGTCATGCGCCGCATAACGGACCGCCTGCATACCTGCTGCACGAGCGGCTGCAACGTTCTCCTCCTTGTCATCGATAAAGAGAATCTGCTGCGGCGCGGTCTTCAGCATCTCCGCCGCCGTGCGAAAGATCTCGGCCTCGGGCTTCGCCATGCGCAGCGCATAGGACCAGACGCACAGCTCAAAGGCATTCAGCCACTCCAGGCGCGCGGACACTCGTTCTGCCATTGCATCGCCGATATTGGAGAGGATCGCAGTCCGGACGCCTGCCCGCTGAAGTTGTCCAGCCCAGGCGACCATGGGGGCGTTTGGCTGCATCCACAGGTCAGCGTCGGCGGCCATCAGGGCCTCAACCTGTTCCTCGGTGAGGGAAACGCCGGCATGACGCGCGACCTCGCCCCAATACGCGGTTCCGTTCAGCGCGTCGCGGTCGTAGTCGTGACGGAACCGCCAATATGCCTCGTGTAACTTCGCGTCGCTCAACCCGGCGATCATCTGCATTCGCGACCACGCAATCGGATCGGGCGGCGTGGAAAGCACCTGCCCATAATCGAACAGCACAACGTCGACGCCGGAGACTTTGCGCGAGAAGGGTAGCCCCGCATCTGCCTTCCTGTTTTCAGAAGAGGTCATTGCATCGATTCTAGCGATTTACTCTGGTGGAAGAGGACGCTCGCATATGCCATCGATCGACATCGCCTCGGACCGCAAGACCGATCGCTGGTCAGCGGATCTGCGCAGTTGGCTGGATGGCGCAGCGACGGAGGCGGGTTTCGCGCTGGCGGGCGTTGCTCCTGTTCGTGAGCAGGACGATGCAGTGGCATCCCGGGACTCCGAGCGGTTCGCGTCCTGGATCGATTCTGGCCACGCCGGTGAGATGGACTACCTTAAGCGCTGCGATGCGTCAGGCTCGCTGCTTCGCGGCTCCGTCGCAACGGCATTTCCCTGGGCCAGGTCTGCCATTGTGTGCGCACTCGACTACAGCAGCTTCGCGCCGCGTTCCATCGATCCCGCGCCGGCATCGGCAGGGTGGATTGCCCGCTACGCATGGTCCGGGCGCACGCTGGACGACGGGACGCTCGTGCCGACCGACTACCACGATGACCTTCTCGCCCGCCTGCGCCACATCGAAGCCGGGCTGATCGACCGCACAGACATCGCTACCCGTTGCTACGTTGATACAGGCCCGCTGGTCGAGCGGCCGCTTGCGACGGAAGCGGGTCTCGGCTGGATCGGCAAGAATACCTGCCTCATCCATCAGCAGCGCGGTTCGTGGCTCCTGCTCGGTGTGATCCTCACATCATTGCCGGTTGAGGAAGACGACTGCACGTCCACATCCGCCGCTGCTGCTATTCCTGCGTTAGCTGCGGACCGTTGCGGTACCTGCACCCGCTGCATTGACGCGTGCCCAACAGACGCGCTGCTGGGTTCGCGTTCGCCATCCGCGCCGCGTCAGATGGACGCCTCGCGATGCATTGCGTACCTGACCATTGAGAAGAAGGGCGACATTCCCGCCGACCTCCGCGAGCCGATTGGAAGGAATGTCTTCGGCTGCGACATCTGCCAGGATGTTTGCCCCTGGAATGGACGGAAGGCAACCAAAGTTGAAACTCCTCCAGAATCGAAGACCGAAGGTGCAATGCGGCCACGCGCGGAACTCGTCAATCCTGCGCTCGACTGGCTTGCAAACATGGACTCCCGCGAATTTCGCCGCCGCTTTCGCGGCTCGCCCCTGGAGCGCACCGGCCGCAAGCGCCTGCTGCGCAATGTCGCCATCGCCATGGGCAACAGCGGCGACCGGTCATTTCTTTCTCAATTGGAAGAGTGGGCCGCCGGACCAGCCGATCATCCGAACGACATTGCGCTTCGAGACGCAGCAACCTGGGCTGGGAAGCGGCTGGAATCGTCAGCAGAATAGTTGTTTACTACAGCCCTGAAACGCCGCAAACTGCGGCCTCTTTGCCTCCGTATCCGTCTGCTAGCCTAGAGGCAACCTAGATGCCCACCATCGACGCGAAGGACAAAACTTCCAGCACCTCAGCCGTCCCACTCGCGGAGGTCCAGCCGGTCGTGCGGAAGACTAGTCTAGGATCCGGCTTGGTCGCACTCATCAAGTATCTTGCACGGACCGAGGTGCATACCTACGCCTTCAGCGTCGCGGCCAATGTCATCCTCTCGCTGTTCCCGTTCATCGTTATGATGCTCACGCTCTCGCGCTCGGTCTTCCACTCCACCGCGATGGCCAACGTGGTCACAGAGATGATGACCAATTTTCTGCCCTCCAACCAGTACTTCATCCTGCACAACATGGACCTGCTCGCCCATCCACATCGCAGCACCCAGCTCTACTCCATCGCCATGCTGCTCATCAGCTGCACCGGCATCTTTTTGCCGCTGGAGGTTGCGCTGAACCAGGTTTGGGGCGTGCGTGGCAACCGATCGTATCTCCACAACCAGGCGGTCTCGCTCGGACTGGCGATCACAATTGGCCTGCTGGCGATGACCTCTGTCGCGCTGACGGCATGGCAACGGACAGCGCTTACCTGGATTTTCTTTCAGCACACAGGGAACCGCGTCTTCCGCTTTCTGGATGTTGTTCTCGATGGCGGTCTTTTGCGCATTCTTTCGCTGGTCGCGGGCATCCTCATCTTCTTCCTGATCTACTGGGTGCTGCCGAACCGCAAGGTGCCAGCTCGCGCCGTCCTGCCGACCGCCATCGTCGTGGGTCTGCTGTGGGAGGGCGCGCGGCTGCTCTACATCTTCTGCCTGCCTCGGCTGGACTTTTATGCCGTCTACGGTCCGTTCTATGTGTCAGTCACCCTGATGATCTGGGCGTTCCTTTCCGGCCTGCTGTTGCTGGCCGGCGCGCACTTCTCGGCCACACGTCACGCGATCCGCATTGCGCGTGAGGAAGCGCCCGCGCAGCCCGAAGATCGCGCGATCGAAGCAGGAGCACATGCCGCCCATGCGTAATTCAGCGTTCACGGCCGCCCGCCGCCGCATTCCCACCGGTCTTGCCGGCGGAGTCTTCTGGCTCGCGCTCTGGCTTGTTCTCCTCTGGCTTCTCCGCCGGACTTCGCTGCCCGGCGGCATGTTTTTCGCCTGGATGCAGGTGCTGGTTGGCGCTGCTCTTGCCGCGTTTTCACTTGCGTTGCTGGTCAGCCTGGTGCGCCGCCATCTGCTCTGGCGGCTGCGCAGCAAGCTCGTCGTCACCTACATCCTCATCGGACTCGCCCCGTTCGTCCTGTTCGTCATTCTGGTCGGGTTGTCTGCCTATGTCGCAGCCGGCCAGTTCTCGATTCACCTGGCCCTTACCCGGCTACAGCAGCAGCTTGATGAGATCGGCAACAACAACTCCTCGCGCGCCTCCGGACTTGCACGTGTCTTCGACGGGTTCGGCGCCGAGCCATTCGCCGGACCCGGCGGAAATCAAGGCCCTCGACGGCCCCCCTTCGGCAGGCCTCCGGGGCGTCCGCCGCAGCGTCCCGCTTCGGTTCCGGCGCGGCCCAGTCCTCCGCGACCTGTGGTTTCCGCAAGCCAGGCCACCCAGCAGTCGTCCCAGGCAGCGGCACAGGCTGCAGCCGCGGCCGCTCTTGGGGAGACGGCGCCGAATCCACTGATGGCTCGTTTGCACCGGCATATCCAGGTCTATCTCAATGGCCAGCCGAGGAGCTTTTCCGGCGGCCCTTCTGCGCCTTCCGCTGCGTCCGCTTCTTCAGTGACGGCGAACAACTCGGCCTCGTCCGTCCCCCTCGGCCTGCCCGCCTGGGCCACGGACCTGCACCGCAACCAGTTTCGCAACCTCATTCTCGACGATGACAATCTGTTTCTCGTCGCCATCGACCAGCGCCACCTCCGCGACGGCAGCACGCTCACCGTCGTCACCAGTCTTCCCGTCGATCGCAACCTGATGGACGTCGTCGCCGACGGACTCGGCAGTGTCCGGCTCTCTACCATCCTCAGCGGGAATCCAAAGTCGCCCGCGGAAGCCGCCCAGACGGTTCGGCTGCATGCACGCCACCTCACTCGCCGCGATAGCAGCCAGACTTCGGTCTCGGGCGGGGAAGAGCCCGCTGCCCTCGGGTTCCTTGATTTCGGGGTCCCGTTCTTCTCTACCACCGACATCCGCGACTGGGAGACCAACGAGCTGGCCAACGCGCCCATCATCGTGCACTCGCGCCCCTCGACCCTCTATCGCCAGCTTTTCGGTCCCTCGCTCTCCGGCTTCGTTACCAGCGCCTACCGCAACGGCTTCATCATCCTCTGCATCCTCTTCGCGCTCATTGAGGCAGTTGCCTT